>NZ_JAFBDW010000002.1:0-300000 GCF_016908415.1 Caldicoprobacter guelmensis | reverse complement strand
CTGTATAATTCCCTCCTCCATTTCGGAAAGGCCCTGCAAATCCATCGCACTTAAGCCATCATCCATCTTCTCCAAAGCATTGAGCAAAGAATCCATTCCTGTCAACACTCTGGTTAAATTGCCACTCAATGCATTCAAACCATTATTAATGCTTCTCACTCCCTGGACATATTCCACAAGCCCTTGCCTGTAAACCGTTTGACCTTTTTGGTATTCTTCCATACCATCAAGGGTAGCCTCAGCACCAGATACCAAACTGGTAATTGAATCGTTTACGGCCTGAATTCCTGGAATGAACTGGCTGTCCAACCCTTCTTTTAATTTATCTACCCCTTCTTTCAACCCATTTATTGCCCCTAAAAGCTGCGCACCACTATTTATAATGCCTTCCGGGCCACCCATACTCTCTATAATCCTGTTTTGCTCAATGACCATCTGTCCCAGCTTATACAAATCAGAATCTTTAGGCTGCTCCTGCACCAGTTTTTGGGCTATAGTCAACATTTCCTCGTTTATATTTACAAGCTGCATAAGTGCAGGCGCCATGTTCTGTGCCCAACCACTGGCAGCACCCTGTAGCTGGCTGGCAGCCTGCGCCAGAGAATTTACAGCAGAAGACACTTCCCCCGCAGAACCGGCCAATCTATTCATCCCGGCAGCCACTCCATTAAGGCCCTCGACCAGCTTTGTCACCCCATCCTTTAACTCATTAAAACCTTGAATGCTGGCATCAAAACCTGCTACCAACTCATTGGAGCTTTCATCTAATTTTTTGCTTCCTGCAACAAGAGCAGAAATCCCTCGCTCAAGCACCTGTTTGCCCTCAGCCATCTGCTTGCCGCCGCTCGCCAGAGGCTGCGTAGCAGCGCCAAACTGATTCAATCCATCGCGAATCTTTCGTACGCCGTCCAGCATTTTTACTAGCTCATCTTCCATATCGACATCCGGCAGAGGCGGCACTTGCGGAATAACCGTGAACGTAAAGGGCTTAAGCTCTATGTTGCGGCCCGTCATCTCAAAGCTCACTTTGGCATCGGGATACGGAAAGGTGGCAAAGCTCAAGTTCATGGTCTTGCCGGTTACAACCTTTACTGCCTCGTCGGCTTTTACATCAGAAAATATGTTGAGGTCAACAGGGTAAGATACCTGTACTAGAAAAGGTACATAATGCTCATACTCTTTAGATATGCGGCCCTTTTCATAGCTCTCATAGGTTATGGGCTGGGTTACCTTAAGCTTGTTTTTAATCCCTATCTCAATCCTTAAATTGCCGCTCTTGCCGGCCAGGCTCTGCGCCTCAACCTCCTTGCCGTCCAAGAAATACTTTATCGACACTTCAATGGGCAGTTCCTTATCGGTTATACCCTCATAATATATGTCGCCTTTTTTCAGCAACTGAGCATCCCATACTATCTGCTCATCTTGAACCCTCGGTTCAGCTGAAGTTTCCATATTTCTGACAGAACTATACTGGCCATAATCCCGTATCTCTTTTATCTCTCCTTTCACATAAATTCGGTTGACAACCCTTTGCTCCAGCACCTTACCGTCATGGTCAAGAATCACGTAGACGGTCTCATCTTTGGCAACAAAGCCCGAACCATCATTCGCGTTGTTGTCAGATGGTTGAGCCAATGCTACTTTTAAACCTTTATAAGCATAGGTCGTACTCATTGGCATCAATACGAAGCAAAGTACAACCGAAAACAGCAGTGCTCTCGATAGTACCTTCTTTATCATCTTTTTAACATTCATAATCTCTCACCCCTTCTTTGCATATTTATTTGCTTTTTCAGCTCTTACCCAGTTTTTTGTGGTCCAACCGATCAGCCTGTCAAATATCAAAAATACAGAAGGCAGCCCGAGGAAGATCACCGCCATGCTTATAGCCGCACCCCTTCCAATCATCATGGTCAGCTCTCCCGTTGCCTTTATGCTGGCAATCAATGCAATGCCCAGCGTAGCAGCTATCATGGTCAAAGCGCTAGTCAGTACAGAACGTCCGGTATCTTCTATCGTTTGCCTTATGGCCTCTAGCCTATCCTTCATCCTTTCACGGTTTTCCTTGTAACGGCTGGTAAACAAAATGGCATAGTCCACTGTGGCTCCTAGCTGAATGGCTCCTATAACTATTGGAGTCAAGGATGAAACGGTAATCCCCTGAAAATACGCTATGCTTAAGTTTATCCATATGGCCATTTCAATCACCAGCACGAGCAAAAACGGAAGAGAAAGCGACATATAGCTGAAACCTATGATGGCCAATATCAGGCCTATGGATATTATGGAGACCATCCTGTTATCTGCCTCCACCAGACCGGCCAGATCCCTTGTCAGCGCCGGAGACCCAGTTACATAATATTCGTCAAACACCTCTCCAGCGGCTTCCCTTATACAGTCAACCGCTTCAAACGTCCGCAAGTCATCCGAAGGAGTCTTAAGGCGCACCTCAAAATACCTGTAATTTCCTTTTACATATTTTCCCCTTATATCAGCGGGAATAAAGCTTTCAGGTATGGTCACATCAACCTGTCGTGATAAAGCAGCTACCGAATCCACCGCATCTATAGCCTCGATCCTATTTATCAATTCCTTTTCCTCTATTGAGCCTTCATCGGGAATCACGACATATACAACTTCGGTATTCATAAAGCTTTCCCTAATCTTGTCGGTATCTACCGCAGCCCGTGAGTTCTCGGGCAAATAATGTTCTATGCTGTAGTAATACTGGAGATTTCGCTGTGCTAGAAATGAAGGCACAGCCAGGACTATTATTATGACAAGGAAAACCCATCTGAACCTAACAATCCATCGAGAAACCCGTTTGAAGGTGGGGATGATAGGCCGATGCCTGTGCCTGTCTGCATATTTGCTAAACATCAGGATCAGACAAGGAAGAACAGTGATATTCATCAAAAGGCTGAATATTATTCCTTTGGCCAAAACAAACCCCAAGTCGCGGCCTATGCCGTTCTTCATAAACATCAGCGCCACAAACCCTGCAATGGTGGTAAGGGCACTGCCCATCACCGGCACTCCTGTCCTTGACATGGCCGCAACCATTGCATCGTCTATACTGGCATGCTTTTGCCTTTCCTCTTCAAACCTATGTAGCAGGAAGATGGAATAATCCATGGATACGCCTAACTGCATAACGGCAGCTATAGAGGCCGTTATAAAGGATATTTCGCCTTTTATAGCGTTGGTACCCATATTCAGCAGAATGGCAATTCCTATTGAGACGAGAAAAAGTAGCGGTTCTATAAATGAGGTCATGGAAGCCGAGAGTATTAGGTATATAGATATTACAGCAATGACCATGTAATATACCATTTCCTTTGAAGTTATGGCCTTAAGGTCATTCATGATAACCGCTTCGCCACCAAACAGCATATCCCTATCTATGATTTTTCTTATCTTATTTATAGCCCGCATTGTAGACTCAGACCTGGCACTGTCAACAAACTGAATCTGCAAAATGGTAGAGCTGCCAGAAAAGAAATTTTTTCGGATATCAGGGTTCATAAACTCAACCGGCAACGTTATATCCTCAAAGTCGTCAACCCATATTACATCTTTCACCCCATCTACAGCCTCAATGCGGGATTTCATATCCTTAATTTCCCACATTTTCCTGTCCTTAACCACCAGGAAAGCCTGCCCTGAAAGGTTAAAATTTTTTTCTAGAATCTCTTCTCCCTGCCGTGAATTCAAATACCCGGGCATATACAATAATATATCGTAATTCTCTCGCGTTAATAATATGCCCAAAACGGAAGGAATTAAGAGAATTAAAAACAACACAAGTACTGCTTTCCTGTGCTTCACTACAAACCTGCTAAAAGCAGCCATGATAACATCTCACCTCGTCATACAGATCAAAAAAAGTATCTGACAAACGCCTATATTAAACAATTGTTTAATATACACGTTTAAATATAGCGCTTAAAAAAGCATTTGTCAAGGCAAAAAAACAGCTCTTTTATTCAACAATTGCCGACAAACACCTGCTTTGCACGCCGAAGCCACGCTTACCGATGTTGGCCTTTTGTTCATCAGGGGTTTGATATTTGGTAAATACTCTACACTTACCAAAAATTATCCTAACTTAGCAAACAAATGAGATCGACTGCCTGATACAGACCTATAGTATGCTTTCGATCAGCGACTCAACGTACGCTTCTCTGTCCTTACTGCTTCGCATGTCTATATTAAACGTGCGCCCGGCTCCGTAGTAAAAAAGTACAGGTGCTACAACGCCTGAGAATAGCTGCATCAGCTTTACCGAAGCTGTAAAGTCATCAACAACTCCCGTCAACTCCTTAACGAGCGGCATAATATTGTGTTCCAATGTATCTATCAAGTCCACAATCCCTGCATTTTTGCCTCTGTTGTGGAGCAGCTTGGTAACTATAAGATATATAATACCCGGGTATTCCATGATGTGTTCCATAGTCTTCATGGCCCAAAATTTTATCTTTTCCTTGGGACCGGCATTTAAGCGGGCCACCTCCTCATATATATGATGGCTTTGGCGAACAAAATACTTTTCAACCTCATTGAGGAGGTTATATTTTGAACGAAAGTAATAGTTAACCGATGCCAAATTTACATTGGCCTTTTCGGCTATCTCCCTCACAGTAAAATCCAGGTTGATCTGACGTCCGACCATATCTATAGCTGTGGCTATGATCTTATCCTGCGTATCCATCTTGCCTTCCATCCAAAAGCCTCCCAATTTTTGGAAATTCAACCACACTAAATAGCATAAAACAAGGTACACTTTAAGTGTACCACAACCATCCCTTTATTTAAATACCCTAAACCTTGTTTTTCCCTTTATTTAAGGCACCTTTAACATCACTGATTTTAGCAAGATTTATACTTTCCTCTTTACCAGATTAATTGGTGGGGTTTGCCTTGCCTCCCTGGGCCTCTCTGTTTAGTTCTTTCGTTTTAGTCACGTTGGATTCGTCGGCCTCTTCATTACCCACCGTATTTTCATTTTTACCTCCTATAGGGATAGGGAATTTTCCACCATTACCATAAATCTGGCCCTGTTGGCCGCTGACCTTGTTTTCTCTATTGTTTAGACTGTCATTTGCACCAGTTTTGTTGATGTCATTTTCTTTTTTGTTCATGTTGTCGATATCACCTTTGTTGTCACTTTTTCCCTTACCAGCGGCATCGTCGTCGTTTGAGTTTTTATCCTCCTGTTGACTGGTATTCCCTTTCTCTGTATTTCTTCCCGTATCACCTTGTTTCTTTGTATCCTCCTTGTGACCTTTTCTTCCCTGGTTTCCATCATACGCATCATTGTGCTTAGTACCATTGTCTATCTTACCATCAATGTCGCCTTTACGATTTCCAGCATCATCCTTAATGCTTTCACTTGCAGCACCTGCCTCACGGGTATTCACTTCGTGGTGGTACTTATCAGAATATTGCTGTTTTATCTCATATCTTAAGTTTGCTCTGGTAAGATACCTCTCAAAAGCCGACAACTCAATTTCCTTTCCATTGCTGATATAGTAAATATTTACTCTTATGCCACCATCCACCATGCGATCAAAACTTATGAACTCCTGTTTTATCGACTCATCAACAATCCTCTTTAGTCCTGTATTTAGAGAGAGGTTGATCAACTTGATTCCCGAAAGGACTTTACCGCCATCCTCATTTAGCGGTACAGCCTTTATTATCCTCTCCCACCGGTTGACCACGAGCTCTATGGAAGGGTTTATATCCACCACAACCGAGGCATAAGCCGTATAATAAAGCCTTAATACAGAAAGTGAGAGCAGTACCAACATAATAGCTGCCGCCAAGGCTACATATCTGATAAATGTTTTACTGGCCCCCAGCGCTTCTCCACAATATAACTCACCTACCTCAGGAGAACGCCCTTTAACCCTCACTTTTACAAATTGCCCACTTGGAGTCATTATAACCGTCGTTGTGCCTTTCACCTCGAGTACAACACCCTCATATTTCACTCATTTTCACCTACCTTGATATTTAAATAGGATTTGATATATGGATAATCCCCCGCAAGAATGATAACCAGGGCAATTATGTATTTTCTCCACCTCTCTAGCATCTTTCTGTTTATACCAAGCTTTCCCATCAGCTCTTTTATAGGTAACGCTTTTTTAGACCTTATCCTGTCAAGAAGCTCAGTATCCCTTACGCAATACAGTGCTATATTTAAAAGAGCATCTCTGGTATCCTTATGCTTTGGAGAGCAGGAAACCAGCAATTCAAAGTCAATGCCGTATGCATTAAGCTCTTCGGACAATTCTTTGATCTCCTGCCTTCTGAACTCACTCTCTAACTTTAACTCGTAATCCCTCATGGACGCCCTGTAATCTATGTAATCCAGTTGGTCATCATCCGAAAACACGGCTACAGGAGAATTTTTAGACTTTCTAAAATAGTCAATAAGGGCATTGCGTATCACCACTGCAGCATATGAAAAAAAGTTTCCATACTTCTCATCATAGCTGTCACATGCATTGTTAAAGGCAATCATCGCTATTGACAATTCATCGTCGTTATCAAAATCCAATTTCCTTTTGCATACGCTGCAGGCCATCTTATATATAAATCCTCTATTTTTCTCTATAAACTCATTGCGGGAGCCATCTATTGGATCCTTGTTCAAGCTTACTTTCCCCCCTAATTATTTATACGATATACCTTCCGTTTTTCTTGGGGTCATTAACTTTTCTGTTTTTGATGGATATACCCCCTAAAAACATTATACAGCATTCGTATATATGGGCGAAAGGCAAAAATAAACTATAAAAAAACGGGAGGGTTTTCAAATGAGGAAATGTTTGGCTTTGGCAGCAGGATTTATATTCATGCTGAGCCTGGCAGTGCCTGGTTTTGCGCTGGAAGACGAAGTCATTTCTTATGCCGATAAAGCCGGCATAACACCCGATAGCATCCTTTATCCTGTGGACGTTGCGTTAGACAACCTGAAAGTTTTTCTCACTTTGGGAGACGAAAACAAGGTAACCGCACTTACCGACGTGGCTGAAGAAAGGCTTGGCGAAAGCGAGGTCATGCTTGAAAAAGGCGATCAAGAAAAAGCACTGGAACTTGTAGACGAATACAACCAAAAAATGCAGCAGGCATACGAAATAGTAGAAAAGGTAGCACAAGAAAATCTAGAAAATGGAAATAAAGAGGTAGGTCAAAATGAACCACAGGATGTACAAAATACTGATACCGAACAAAACACAGAAAGCAACGAACCAGAACAAAGCTCTCCAGAAGAGGGATTAGAAAATCCGGATAGCCAACAAACTCCAGCCGAAGAAAGTAACAGCAACACGGACATTTCTGATGACGGTTCCACAAGTAATGAAAACGATGAACCAAACACCATAGAAGTAAGGCTGAGGCTGAGACAGGAAAACAGCATAAGAGTTTTAAGCGCTATAAAGGATAAGTTGCCAGAACAGGCTAGGAAGAGAATAGAAAAAGTAATAGAAATGCAGACAGCAAAAAAGGAAGCCGTAGCCAAGATGGTAGAAGCAAGGCATAGATACAACACCGCCAAGCAGGAACTTAAAAAAGCAGAGGTACAGCTCAAAAAAGCCATGAAAACCGGAGACCAAGAAAAAATTGCGGAAGCACAGAAGCTGGTTGAAGAGAAGCAAGCTGTTCAACTCCAAGCTAAAGAACAGCTAAACGATGCAATAACGCAAAAGAAAGCAGCTGTAAAGAACAGAGTCCGCAACCAAAACAATCAGGATAACCAAGAGGAAAACAAGGAAAACGATGAGGTAGATGAAATCGACCAAGAACAGCCCGTTGATGAAAATGCCAACAGGAAGGAAAATAATGAAAATGAGGAATTAAACGCCCAACAGCCTGTCCGTGAAGTTAAAGAAGAAAACGTTGATAAGAGTAATAACGCTCAAAACAGCCAAAACGGTAAAATAAAAGACGAAAATGAGGATACAAATAATACACAGGGCAACAATAGCATTCAAAAAGCGGGAAATATTCAGAATATGGTAAAAAGCAACAATTCCAAAAACAGCAACAATACCAGCAACGGAAGAGCTTTGGGACGCAAAAAACAGTAAACATTAAAAGTAACCCACTACATGATTGTTAATATTTGGTAAAAAGTTATTTATAAAAACAAGTGCTCTTTCTGGCAACGATAAAGCTTGAACCTGGCCAGAAAGAGCACTTTTGTCTTTTGGAATTCATCTTACAAGCAATACCAGTCTGTCATTATTCTGAGACTCCTCAAGCTGCACGCGTTCGCCGATAACCCTGTATTTCCAGTAACTTACGGGTCGTTGCCCATTTATCTCTATATCCCAGGTTTTTGTCAATACCACCTCATACTCCTCATCGCTGGTTTGTGTGCATTTTATCTCAAGGATGCACCTTATGTTTATCCCGGGATACCGCCCACCCGCCCTGACCAACACTTCTCTTGTACCATTCCAGTCTGGGAAATCCTTCCGCATCTGGGTAACGAGATATATCGTATCGGTTGCTTCTACTTCCCTCTTCAAACCCGCTATCGGTAATAAAAGCCTCAACCTTTTGCAGCAAATCCAGATTAAATAAACTTAGGTTGCTTTCAATTTTAACAGGCAATAAAAGCCTTACAGCAACCAGCAACCACAACATCAACCAAATAAAGGCAGGAATCCCGTTACGGAATACAGCTTTCAAGCAGAGTACAACAAGCGCCAGAACGCCACCTGAAAAGGACATGTAAAGAACCGTTTGGAAAAACGCTTCAAGCATTGTCATTCTCTCCTTCACCTGGGTATTGAGTGGCCTTACACTTTTCAAGCACCTTAAGGAGTTCATCAATTTCCCTATCGCTGAGCTCTACATCATTAACAAAATTTGCCAGAAAAAGTTTTACGGAGCCATTATACACCCTCTTAAGAAATGAAAAAGTTTCATGCTTTCTACATTCTTCCCTGGACACAAGCGGATAGAATACATACGGCGATATGCCTTCCTTTATTGCTACTACTCCTTTTTTGATAAGCCTGGTGAGCATGGTGTGAATGGTGGTCTGAGACCAGCTATGCTCTTTAAGTGCTAATCTTATTTCAGAAAAAGTGGCCTCCCCCTTTTCCCACAAAACGTTCATTACCTGCCATTCGGCTTTGCCAATGCTAGGAATTTTCTTCATAAAACCACCCCACAAATGTAGAATGCTTACCTATATTCTACATTTGTAGTGTAGTGTATGCAATTTGTTAAGTAGCCAATCTGTAATATTCTTGGTTTTTTGTTTCATCCTATATAGCTTGTAAAAAATAAAAAGCCTTTAAAAAGGCTTTTTAATCTCTCAAAAATAATATATCTTTCCAAAACACGACGTTTTGATGAGGAAATTATATAACACTTATATCCACAAAAGTATTACCATCTTCTACTCGAACCAAAGGATATGATCTACACCGTCTCAAAGCATCAACCAATCTCTTTATATCTCTTCCTTCTATTTTGTCTAAAATCCTGCATACCTCTTCCAATTTATCATTTCGTTTATCCTTTGGAATAAGTCTAATTACTGCTTTGCTCAATGAAAAACCTGATTTGAGCAAAAACAACGGTATCACTATAGGGAAACATCGTTCTCCATCCTTAATGTTGATCTTTAAAAAATGTCCCTTAGCAGTATTTACAGCTTCCCGATTCCTTTTCATCAAAGTAAAGGCTTCATTAAAATCAATTTGTCCTTTATCCAGTCTATCTAAAATCTCAATGTCAACCATTTTCTATCATCCTCAAATAAACTTTTCTCAATTCAGACGTCATTCAACTACAACGCTTACATAAGTCTCATCATCTTCTATTTCGACAAGCTTTCCTTGTGCTCCATTTTTAATAGACTGTATAATCTCGTTAAAATCAATATTCTTCAAAGCTTCCAATTTGGGCTCAAATTGTGCCCCAACCTGTGTCCCCAGTTTTAACCCCACCTCAATTAATGAGAGCGGAATATTTACATTCACTTTATTAGCCCCGTTTTCAACCACTTTAACCCTCAAAAATTTCTCGTAATTTCCATTTGAGCTTGAATCATACTGTGTTAGACCTGTGTTTTCTGGCTCAATCATATCAATAAGTTTTTCGGCCTCCTCTGCAGTAATCTTCTTCTCCTCTACCATCTTTAAAATCTTTCTTATTTCTTCTTTCATCATGCCCATCCCATCCTTTCATTAATTTATTTACTGTTCTCTTTCATCATCTTTATTGCCTCTTCGTAGGTAATCACCCCTTGGCTCAGTAGCTCCAAAACCTCTCTTTTGTTGGTCTGCTTTTTTTCATTGCCACCAACATCGTAGCCCAGACTACAAATAACATCATCAAGTTTGCTACGAACAGTTGGGTATGAAATATTGAGTTCCTTTTCCACTTCTTTTATGTTACCCCTACATTTTAGAAATACCTCAATGAAATATTTCTGTTCCGGCGTTAAGTAACTGAATTTATCTAGCTTAAAATGCCCTTTATATGTGGTATCGCACCTACAGCAATGCAATTCCGTCACTTCTAGCTTGGTGCCACACACCGCACATATCGTTATGATATTGTGCTGCAATTGCCACTCCTCCTATAAGTAAGTCAAATTTTCTCTCTTCTGATTCCCATTATATCTTTAAAGATTAAAAATGTCAATGCTTGATTTAATATTTTTAATATGTTTGTTTAATTTTTTAATATAATTGCATCGATTTGTTAAGTATTTTAAATTTGTATTTTAATTATTAATTTCGAGTATTAAAGATATGGTTATCCCTTAGCCCTCACGCCGTACATACGTTTCTATACTGCCTCAAAGCAACGGAAACTAGCTTTACCTTTCACTATACAATTTATAGCACTGCTCAAGAAAACTCATAAAAATAAAAAATGAGCCTTTCCCGGTACCTTACCCGGTCAAGGCCCATCTTGTCGCTTCATCAACTCAGTTTAACATCACAAATACTTTTTCCTGGGTATATAATGGGTATGCAACAGTTCATGAGCTTTATGGCTATTGGGATATCCCAAATACTCCTCATACAGCCTCTTTACCGAGGGATTCTCATGGGACTTCCTAAGCGGCAGATTTCTATCTTCCTGATATATGGCAGATGCCCTTACCTGCCTTGGATCTACATCCATCCTCTCTTTGGCCTTGACTATTGGCTGACCGCCTCCGTTGACGCATCCACCAGGGCAGGCCATTATCTCTATAAAGTGGTATTCCTTCTCTCCAGATTTTACTTTTTCAAGAAGCGCTTTTGCGTTGGCAGTACCATGGGCCACCGCCGCCCTTATCGTCATGTCTCCCAGAGAAATCTCGGCTTCCTTTACTCCTTCCAGTCCTCGTACTTCAGTTATTTCGATGTTGTCCAATGGCTTACCAGTGACAATCTCAGCCACCGTCCTTAAAGCTGCCTCCATCACGCCACCGGTTGCTCCAAATATGACGCCGGCACCAGTAGAATCGCCAAAGAAGGGGTCATACTCCTCATCAGGAAGGTTTACAAAATCTATGCCTGCCTGTTTGATCATCCGCGCCAGCTCTCTGGTGGTTAGCACAACATCGACATCGGGATAACCTGTCGCACTAAGCTCGGGACGCTGGGCCTCAAACTTCTTAGCGGTACACGGCATTATCGACACCACGAATATCTTCGACGGGTCAATGCCATTCTTTTCTGCATAATAGGACTTAATCAGGGCACCCACCATTTCATGAGGCGATTTACATGTGGAGAGGTTATCCAGAAACTCTGGGAAATAGTGTTCACAGTACTTAACCCATCCTGGGCTGCATGAGGTGATCAGCGGGAGTTTTCCTCCGCTCTTAAGCCTATTAAGAAGCTCGGTTCCCTCTTCCATTATAGTCAAATCGGCTCCAAAATCGGTATCAAACACCTTATCAAAGCCCAGCCGCTTTAGAGCAGCTACCATTTTACCTTTTACGATGGTGCCCATCTCCATGCCAAACTCTTCTCCCAGAGCCACGCGTACCGCCGGAGCTGTCTGTACCACCACAAACAGGTCAGGGTTGTTGATAGCATTCCATACTTTTTCGGTGTCGTCCTTTTCTTTGAGGGCCCCTACGGGACAGGCTTCAATGCACTGGCCACAGTATATACAAGGCACATCCTTGAGGCTCATACCAAATACCGGCGAAACGATTGTATCAAAACCTCGCTCGCTCACGCCGATTACGCCTATGCCCTGCACGTTTCGGCACACCGATACGCAGCGACGGCACAAGATACACTTGTTGGGGTCGCGCACTATTGAAGGCGAAAAGTCATCAAGCGGATAATTGATGCGCTCTCCCTCAAAACGTATCTCATTTACGCCCAGCTTTTGCGCCAGCTCCTGAAGCTCACAATTTTGGTTACGCACGCAAGTTAAACAATTCCGGTCATGATTGGATAAAATGAGCTCCAGGTTCACCTTTCTGGCTTCACGTACAGCAGGCGTATTAGTTTTTATCTCCATTCCATCCGAAACCGGATATACACAGGCAGCCTGCAGGGCCCTAGCACCCTTCACTTCTACAACGCACATCCTGCAAGCCCCAATTTCGTTGATCCCCTTCAAATAACACAACGTTGGTATATCTATATTTGCAAGGCGAGCAGCTTCCAGAACTGTGCTCCCCTCTGGAACCTCAACCTGAATACCGTCTATAGTAACTTTGACCATTCTCATGTCTCTCACTTCCTTTCCCTTCAAAGATGCGTCTACTGCTTTTTGATGGCATTAAACGGACATTTCTCAATGCATACGCCGCACTTAATACACTTATCGGCATCTATGCTATAAGGCTTCTTGCGCTCACCGGATATAGCACCCACTGGACAATTCCTAGCACACAGCCCACAACCCTTACACAGCTCAGCAATAATGACATAGCGCAACAGCGCCTGGCAAACGCCAGCAGGGCATCTCTTCTCCTTTATATGAGCTTCGTACTCGTCTCTGAAATAGCGTATGGTGCTGAGCACCGGATTAGGCGCCGTTTGTCCCAAACCGCACAAGGCAGCGGCTTTAATGTTCTTCGCAAGAAGCTCTAGCTTTTCTATATCCCCTTCCTGTCCCTTACCGCTGACTATCCTGTCCAGTATTTCCAACATTCTCTTAGTCCCTATGCGGCAGGGCGGACACTTGCCACATGACTCGCTCACCGTAAAGTCAAGGAAGAACCTGGCAATATCCACCATACAGGTATCCTCGTCCATTATGATAAGGCCACCCGACCCCATCATAGACCCAATTTGTATGAGAGATTCGTAATCGATAGGGGTATCCAGATGTTGGGCGGGTATACAACCACCAGACGGACCGCCCGTTTGAGCAGCTTTAAACTTCTTGCCGCCCGGGATCCCACCACCGATGTCGTATACGATTTCACGGAGGGTTGTACCCATTGGTACCTCCACCAAGCCGGTATTATTGATCTTCCCGCCCAGGGCGAATACTTTGGTCCCCTTGCTCCTCTCGGTACCAATAGAGCTAAACCACTCAGGCCCTTTAAGGATTATAGGCGGAATGTTCGCATAGGTCTCAACGTTGTTGAGAAGGGTGGGCTTGGAGAATACCCCTTTGATGGCCGGGAATGGTGGCCTGGGCCTGGGCTCACCCCTCTTGCCCTCGATAGAAGCCATGAGAGCGGTCTCCTCACCGCACACAAACGCACCCGCTCCAAGGCGTAACTCTATATCAAAGTTAAATCCGGTTCCAAATATGTCTTTCCCCAGCAATCCATATTCCCTGGCCTGTGCTATGGCTATAGTCAATCGCTTAACAGCTATCGGATACTCTGCACGCACGTAAATATAACCCTGGTCAGCACCCACAGCGTATCCTGCAATGGCCATGGCCTCAATGACGCTATGTGGGTCACCCTCAAGGATGCTTCGATCCATAAAAGCACCAGGGTCTCCTTCGTCAGCGTTGCAGCAGACATACTTCTTATCCCCCGGCGCCTTCCTTGTGAATTCCCATTTAAGTCCTGTTGGGAACCCTGCACCTCCTCTACCCCTCAAGCCAGACGCCTTAACAACCTCTATCACCTGTTCAGGCGTCATCTCGGTGAGCACCTTAGCCAGAGCCTTATACCCATCCATGGCAATATACTCTTCTATATTCTCAGGGTCTATAATACCGCAATTCCTTAGAGCTATCCTCATCTGCTTTTTATAGAATCCAACCTCGTCAAGCGATTTGATGGTCTGGTCTTGTGCTATGCTGTCGTGATACAAAAGTCGCTTTACAATCCTACCTTTAACCAGGTGCTCCTCGACTATTTCGGGCACATCTTCTGCTTTGACGCGGCTATAAAAAGCGCCCTCGGGATAAACTATCACTACAGGGCCGACTTCGCACAGACCAAAACACCCTGTCCTTACCACTTTCACCTCGTTCTTTATGTTGTGTTTTTCAAGCTCTTCGTTAAATTTATCTATAATAGCTGGAGAACCTGATGATGTGCACCCTGTCCCCCCACATACCAATACATGAGCGCGATACAGTTCCATGTTATCTACCTCCTCCCAAACACATCATTGCTGATCAGCCGCACCTATGGTGAACTCGGTAACCGGCCTACCGTTTACAATATGCTCTGCTACAATCCGCCTCACCTTTTCAGGGGTAAGCTTCACATAGGTGACCTTCTCTTCACCGGGCCTGTAGACCTCTGCCATGGGTTCCAGACGGCATACCCCTATACAACCGGTTTGAGTCACTATAACATCTTGAAGATTTCGCTTTTTTACCTCTTCTAAAAATGCCAAAAGCACTGGCCTTGCGCCAGCTGCAATACCGCACGTCCCCATTCCAACAACTACTCTGGTACCGTTCCTTTCTTTTCTTAAATTAACGGACTCCAAGGCCCGCTGTCTGATTTCCTCTAATTCCTTTAAAGTTTTCATGCTCCTCCACCTCCGCTTATTTCATCAATGCCTTCCTTTATATACTCCTTAATCCACTCAATCACTTCGGGATGATTTATCGGCAACTCTCCTAGCTTCTGCCGGACCTCTCGTGAATCAAAATACACCCTCCCTACCGGAGTGGTGTGGGTATATACAAAGTCTATCGTTGGATTGCAAGCAACCAACGTCACTAGAGTCTGCTCCATGCTGCCTAAAGGTGGACGGTCAATATGATGATATTCAAACTCCACCCTCACCTCGGTACCTTTTCCTGGCTGTGAGAAGATATAAACCCCACCATTGCAGGCCTGGGCAGCTGCCTCTACAAGCGACAACCCCAAACCCACCCTTCGGGTGGTCCGCGTCGTATAGAAAGGATCAGTAACCCTTTTAACCGTTTGAGAGTCCATTCCCCGACCGTTGTCCTTTATACTCAGTATGAGCCTGTCATTCTGTATATCCTCTGTTATCGATATTTCAATAAGGGTAGCTCCCGCGGCAACGGAATTTTGTACCAAGTCTAAAATATAAAGCGATATGTCCTCCATCCACTATTCATCCTTATATCTTGCAATTATCCCTTCCACGTCCTCCGGCTTGAGCCTACCGTATACATGGTCATTTATCATCATGACCGGAGCCAGGCCGCACGCTCCAAGGCAGCGCGTAGCTTCAAGCGTAAACTTGCCATCGTCGGTGGTATCCCCCACCTTAATATTTAGGATTTCCTGCAGCTTGTCCAGCACCTTTTGCGAACCCTTTACATAGCAAGCCGTCCCCAGACAAACTCCGATCTTGTACTTTCCCTTGGGCTTTAGAGTGAACTGGGCATAAAAGGTGGCCACGCCGTAAATGTCAGTTATTGGAATATTCAGTTCCTCCGCTATATAGTTTTGTACATCCAACGACAGGCAACCAAATATCTCCTGGGCCTTTTGGAGTATAGGCATAAGCGGTCCTTCCTTGCCTTTATACTCCTCAATCACCTTCTTAAATTCTTCAAACTTTTCCTTATCCTCTGTCAAAACAGATACCGCCATGGTCATACTTCCCTCCCCTGTTACTTTATTGAATAAATCGCCGACTTGAATCAAAAATACATATCTCATCTACCAGCTACCAATATACTACGAATGTCTCTACGACTACACATTAAAAAATTAAACCGTATCAGACAAATTACAAACACTACTCAACAAGAGTTATTATCTCATATAATCGCGTTACAATCAAGAGTATTTGCTATTATTTTAACGAATTTTGTTGTAAAATTTTTTGTTTTAATTCTGTTAAACAACAGATAAATCTTTAAACCACTGTATAACAGCAGCTAATGATACATTATATACGTCTATTAACATTCTTCTTTCAAGTATTTGGCCCAATTGATGAGCATCCGATGAATAAACTCGCTTGTATTCTCGAAAATACATTGTGTAATTCGTGTCAAACTTCGAAAATTCTAAAACCTTAAAGGGCAAGTTTGTAGGGATAAAACCGAGCTGAGAAATGATGCTGTAGGAAGTGCGGTCGACATGAGCTGGCACAACAATCCCTTTTCTTTGCAAAACCTGATATACTACCTGTTCAACCGATAATTCAACAGATGAAAGCAACAAATCCTCTCTCTGGCCTATGATTTGATCCTTTTCATCCATTATATACTGATTCCCAAAAATCTCTGGTACATTTGGTATCCAAGGCATAAAATTACGTATATACGCGTCAAAATCAAGCAGATTCTGTAAATTTTCAAAATAGCACAGCAAATGAACCTCTTCTTTTGTCTGAACCTCCATACCCGGCAATACCAAAATACGGCCGTCAGCAACATTCATGACGGCCTTAACGTTGTCACAGCTGTTGTGGTCAGTTACGGCTATCACATCAAGCCCCTTTAAAATAGCCATGTTAACGATGTTGTTTGGGGTCATGTCATCATCGGCACAAGGGGACAGCGCCGAGTGTATATGAAGGTCCACCGCTATTTTCATCATAGTTTCCCCTCAAAAAAATAAAAGTTTGTCTTAAGAGACAAAGGCGGATCAAAAGCCACATCTTACCTTTGCTTCAGCTCGCATCGTTGCGCACAGGCACAATGCCCATTTGATACAATTTTCCCACCAGCTCAAAAGCCGTTAAATTAGACGAAAGCACTATTACCCCTTCTTCTTCTGCCTTGTCCAAGACCTTGCGTTCCACCTCTATGCCTTCGGGGATTATTACACAAGCCATCTCAATTAATGCAGCCACAGCCACTACATTCATGTGCGTCTGCACGGTAATCCACGCCATTCCTTTTTCCCCTTTTGCCATCACCCTGCTCAAAAGGTCACAGCAATAACCGCTTGATACCTCTCGTTCCAAAAATTTTTCTCCTGCCAATACCTTAAGGCATAAAGCCTCGACCATTTGCGATACTTTCATCCAACTTCACTCCTGCCTTTCGTTTTCCTTTTTGCCTCCTGGGATTTTTTCAGAAAGCTCTATCATTTCCTGTGCCAGCTGTTTTACCTTTTCCCTCAATTTAAACACACAATCCAACTCAGAAGCAAAACCCCTCACTATATCTTCAGCCAAGGTTCGACAGCTGGGTGAACCACAGGAACCACAGTCAAGCCCTGGCAAACTGTTGTATATTTCCTCTATCATTTCCATCTTTCTCATGGCTTCAACTATATCATCATCCAACTTCATCACAGGTTTAGGAGGTATCTTTTCATCAAGCCGCCATTGTATCTTTTGCGCAACTTCTTGCAATTCTTTTTCTGAAACCGGGTTACCCTTTGCCTTTTCAGACAGCTTCCTTATACGGTTTTTTGCTACAAATCCGTTCTCAACGGTAAGCGGACCACCTACACATCCACCGGGACAGGCCAACCCTTCAAAATATTCCAGGTCAGTCAGCTTCTCATCCTCTATCTCTTCAAGCACCCGTATGACGTTCTGTATACCGTCAACCGCCAGGTAACTATCAATCCCAAGTGAGAGGCACGCTCCCCCAGAATTGGCCCATCCCACTCCAAAGGGCGACGCCATCTGCACAACGTCTTCCTCTTTCAGGTTGTTCATCTGGTTGTAGAGTGGGCCGTATATCTCCTGGATGGAAATTGCCCCATCCACCGAAGATTCCTTCCTGCCCACCGGATTCCGTATGCTGGTCATCTTAGCCGCGCAGGGCGTGATGAAAAATACCCCCACCTCTTGAGGCTTTACGCCGTGCTTTTCACAAAATTCGGTCCTGGCAAGCTGTGCAGCAATTTCCATGGGCGAATCAACATCCACTATATTATCTATCAGCTCAGGAAAACGCACCTGAATAAGCCTGACAATGGCCGGGCAGGCTGAGGATATGAGAGGCCTTTTGCGATTTGGATCCTTAAGCGCTTCCCTGACAAAAGCGGTCACATAATCTGCTCCCCTTGCTACCTCATACACGTAGTCAAAACCCAGCTTCTTAAGTCCTGCAAGAATTACCTTTATGTCGTCTACATTTTTAAACTGGCCATACAGGGTGGGGGCCGGCAGCGCTATGCGATATCTAAACTTCTCGATAGAAGATAAAGAGTCAGTAACCGCTACCTTTGCATGATAAGGGCACACCCTTATGCATTCTCCGCAGTCTATACACCTCTCCGCAATTATCCTGGCTTTGCCATCCCTCACCCTTATGGCCTCAGTAGGGCACCTCTTTATGCAATTGGTACATCCCCTACACTTGTCCTTTCTCAAAGTAACAGAATGGTAATATTCCTTCAATTCCCTCACCTTGCTTTTATGTCAAAATATATCTCCACCAGCGTTCCCTCTCCCACTTTGGATTGAATGTTCAAACGGTCAGCATTGCGTTTAATGTTGGGAAGGCCCATTCCTGCACCAAACCCCAGCTCCCTTGCTATCTCAGGAGCTGTAGAGTATCCCTCCTGCATGGCCAAATCTATGTCTGGGATGCCAGGCCCTTTATCCTCGGCCGTTATAATGATAGTCTCAGGGGTTACCTTAAGCTTCAGCTCCCCACCTATAGAGTGTATTATCAGGTTCATTTCAGCTTCATAGGCCGCTATGGTAGCCCGACGTACAACACCCGAATCAACACCCAATTGCTTCAGCGTTTTCTTTATTTGACTAGAAGCCTCACCTGCCGAAGCAAAATCCCCGGCCTTGATATAAAACACCTGTTCAATCGAACGGTTATTTCCCCCCATCTACAACTCCCTCGTACACCCTGGTAATCCAGCGCTATACAGCCTTCCACACGCCTCATACATGGTGTATTCGGTTACAAGGACAACAACGCCCATCTTTCTAGCCATGTCAACAACTTCATTAGCCGGCATTCGCCCCCCTACGAATACTATAGCAGTAACTTCCAGTATCTCAGCCATCTTTATAACATGGGCATTTGTAAGACCGGTAAGCAATACCGTTTGATTTTTTACATAAGATAATATATCGCTCATCAGGTCTGAGGCACAGGCTGAAAACACTTCCCTATCCAACAACTCCTGGCCTGTCAACAACTTGGCATTGAGCAGACGGCATATTTCTTCTATTTTCAATTGCCAGTTCCCCCTTGTTCACTCGTTATGTTATCTATATATTGCTTGTACCTATAAACCATATCAATATAAGTATACTTTATTTTTGACGAAGTTGCTACCCTGTCCGCGACATTTTCGGCTAATATTCCGTTAAGGCTTTCGATACAATTTTGGTAAAGGTTTTGAAGTCCTGTCAATATAGGATTGCTTTCCTGGGTAACCAAATACGTTTTGAGCTGCTCGAGGGTAGAGTTAAACTCCTCAACCGTTGCTTTCAGAACTTTCTTGGCGTCCTCCACCGATATCGCTGATGTATCTAATTTTTTCACCATATCCTCCAGCGCCTTAACTTTATCAATCCATATCGAAAAGGCCGATTTTATGCTGTTTACCTTATCAGCCACAGCGGTTATCTCTAATTTGACACCCGACGCCGAAATCAAGTATATCTGGCTTTCTATCCCCTCCTTCTGCAACTGTTGCTTTACTTTTTGGGCATCACCCTCAGAAGCATAACCCATGGCCAAAAGGCGAAAATATTTATCATTTAAAATATACCCCGCCCCGCCTTTCGCCCTGAGTTCACTGGCAGCCATTTCAGCATTTTCCTTGCTCGAAAAAGCTCCCAGTTGGATGGTATACAGATTAAAAGGAACTATGTCAAGCTGTTCTGTAACTTTTTGGATATTACCTTTATCCAAACTCTCATTCGGAGCGGTATCGGCTTTATCAGGAACAGTAAGCTGAGTATCAGGCACTCCAATAGAAGCATCCCCTTTACCCGAGTTAGCGCTGGTGAAATTGTTCAGAAAAGACGTAATCAGTCGGCTTATGAAATTGCCGGCTGCACTGGCAGATCCTATATATACCACCAAAAACAATAAAAGCCCTAAGAATACTATCCAAGTATAACGATTTCGTTTTCTCCTCTTTAACCTCGAGTAACGCATAAAAATTCCTCCTTTAAGCTACAAACTTCATAGTTATATCTATGGCAGGTCCACTTGATTTATGATAAAATAGTAGCCAGAACTTGCTAGATCTAAGTATGGAGGTTAGCGATGAAATACCACATTGATACCATTCCAGTATGGGACGCTTATCATGAAGGAGGGGAGTGTCCCTTATGCAACCTGGAAAACAGGATAGAAAAAAGCTATGTGGAATCCTTCCTTGGGGGCTCAGTGATGGAACCAGATACTCGAATAGAAGTCAATCAAATAGGGTTTTGTCCACACCATTTTAAACTGTTATACGACGCTCAAAACCGTTTAGGCCTTGCTTTAATGACCCATACCCACCTCAAAGAGTTTATGGAGAAGTTTGAAAAGCATTGCAATGCGGTTTTGAAAGCAAGCAAAACTAGAAATGCTTCTACATTAAGCAGCATAATCAAAGGAAGAAAAGAGATACAGCAGCTCACAGTCGAATTTGAGGAATGGCTCATCAAGCAACATGAGCAGTGTGTAATCTGCAATAGGATGTCAAATACCATGAACCGGTATGCCTACACTATCCTCTACTTGTGGGACACAGAAAAAGAATTCAAAAAAACCCTTGAGGCTTCAAAGGGGTTTTGCCTCAAACACCTGCTATTAACCATAAAAATATCCAGAGAGACGCTGCCTGCACACAAGCAAGCCCTCTGGCTGGCCGATGTAATCCCCATTGAAATCAAATCTTTCCAAGGCCTGGAACAGGAACTTTTTCAGTTTATAAATAAATTCGACTATCGAAACCAAAACAAACCCCTGGGAAGTGCGAAAGATTCTCTCCCACGCACCATACAGAAGCTCACAGGAAAATTTATTGATTAATTATGTTCAACAAAGAGTTGGCATACAAAACCACTACTCTTCGTATTTCTCGAGGCTTACTCCAACCGTGGTCAGTATATGCGTTGCAAGCTCGTCAGGGTAAGGATATTTGTATACAACCCTCTTTATTCCGCTGTTGATAATAAGCTTGGCACATATGACGCAGGGCTGGTGAGTACAGTACATAGTAGCCCCATCAATTGAAATTCCCATCTTGGCCGCCTGGGCAATGGCATTTTGTTCAGCATGAACCGCATAGCAGAACTCATGATGAGTGCCGGAAGGTATATTCGCCTTGCGCCTTAAACATTCTTCCCTTTCAATACAGCTGGTATACCCCGACGGAGCACCATTATAGCCGGTAGTCAAAATCCGCTTATTTTTTACTATGACCGCCCCTATCTTCCTGTTTGGCTGATAGCAGCTCGACCAGTTGGCAATGACTTCTGCCAGCTCCATAAACCTCTTATCCCACTTATCCACAGACCCTTCCCTCCTTCAACACTACTTAAACACATTCTACTTGCTAAAATTTTTTATACACTTGGTGTACCAGAACTTTTCGGCAGCGTTTGAGCCTTTACCAATTACGCCTATGGGTATTATACTGTAAAAATCACAGGCTTACAATTTTTTGACATCAAAATTGCTTTTCTTCTATTTTTTTAATTTTAATCAGAATTTGTAGAGAACTTAAAAATCACATCTTTTTCTAAATACAGCAAGTAAAAAAACGATTTTATGGTTTATTTTAT
This sequence comes from Caldicoprobacter guelmensis, assembly GCF_016908415.1. Taxonomy (NCBI): domain Bacteria; kingdom Bacillati; phylum Bacillota; class Clostridia; order Caldicoprobacterales; family Caldicoprobacteraceae; genus Caldicoprobacter; species Caldicoprobacter guelmensis. The sequence continues at coordinate 277,936 of NZ_JAFBDW010000002.1, read as the reverse complement.
GAATTTCGAAATATTTGATTAAAATTTGCCTAAAACAGTATTTGCCATCCCCTTATCTTTTATATAAACTATTTACTGTGATTAGCACTCACCAATGATGAGTGCTAATAGAAAGGGCTTAAAACAAACCGTCACAAAAAACACAACTATGAAAAAGGAGGGTTAATGCCATGAAGTTAAGACCATTGGGTGACAGGGTTGTAATCAAAGCTTTAGAAACTGAAGAGACCACAAAGGGTGGCATTGTTTTGCCGAGCTCTGCAAAAGAGAAGCCCCAGATGGCTGAGGTTATCGCTGTAGGTCCTGGTGGCATGGTCGATGGCAAAGAGATTAAGATGGAAGTGAAAGTGGGCGACAAGGTCATCTATTCCAAATACGCTGGTACAGAAGTCAAACTGGACAATGAAGAATACATTATAGTTCGTCAAAGCGATATACTTGCAGTAGTTGAATAAAAACTAAAAAAGGAGGTAGATACATATGGCCAAACAAATAATTTACGGAGAAGAAGCCAGAAGAGCGATAGAGCGTGGCGTCAACAAATTGGCCGATACTGTGAAGATAACCCTTGGTCCCAAAGGGCGTAATGTTGTATTGGAGAAGAAATATGGTTCTCCACAAATCGTTAACGATGGCGTAACCATTGCAAAAGAGATTGAAGTGGAAGACCCATTTGAGAATATGGGCGCTCAGTTGGTCAGAGAAGTTGCCAGCAAGACAAACGACGTAGCTGGTGACGGTACCACCACAGCAACGGTTCTGGCACAAGCCATCATTCGTGAAGGGCTAAAGAATGTAGCAGCAGGCGCTAACCCCATGTTGTTAAAGAAAGGCATCCAAAGGGCAGTAGATGCAGCTGTTGAAGCCCTCAAAAAGCTCAGCAAACCTATTGAAAGCAAAGAGGCTATTGCTCAAGTAGCTTCCATTTCTGCTGGCGATGAGACCATTGGTCAATTGATTGCCGATGCCATGGACAAGGTCGGCAAGGACGGCGTCATCACTGTCGAAGAGTCCAAGTCTTTGACCACTGAAGTAGAGATTGTGGAAGGTATGCAATTTGACAGAGGGTACATTTCGCCCTACATGGTAACCGATACTGAAAAGATGATTGCCGAGCTGGAAGAGCCATTGATTTTGATCACCGACAAGAAGATCAGCAACGTGCAAGATTTATTGCCAATACTCGAGCAAGTGGTACAACACGGCAGAAAACTGTTGATCATCGCTGAGGATATCGAAGGCGAGGCCTTGGCAACGCTGGTTGTCAACAAACTGAGAGGCACTCTCATCAGCGTTGGCGTAAAGGCTCCTGGATTTGGTGACAGGCGCAAAGCCATGCTGCAGGATATCGCTATCCTGACAGGGGGTACAGTGATTTCCGAAGAGGTAGGCCTCACTCTCAAGGAAGCCACCATTGATATGCTGGGCCGTGCCGCTAAGGTAACTGTGGACAAAGAGAATACCACCATTGTAGGCGGTGCTGGCGACCCGAAAGAGATCAAGAACCGTATCGCCTCCATCAAAGCCCAGATTGAGGAGACCACTTCTGACTACGACAGAGAGAAATTGCAAGAGCGTCTTGCCAAATTGGCTGGCGGCGTAGCTGTAATCAAAGTCGGTGCAGCAACCGAGACCGAAATGAAGGAGAAAAAGCTGAGAATTGAGGACGCTCTCAACGCTACCAGAGCTGCTGTTGAAGAGGGTATCGTTCCTGGTGGTGGCGTAGCGCTCATCAAAGCTATAGAAGAAGTAGAAAAACTCCAGGCCGAAGGCGATGAACTGACAGGTATCAACATAGTAAAACGCGCTTTAGAAGAGCCGCTCCGTCAGATCGCCATTAACGCCGGTATGGAAGGTTCCGTGGTAGCTGAGAGAGTGAAAGCCAGCAGCGACAAGTACTTTGGTTTCGATGCTCTGAAAGGCGAATACGGCGACATGGTGGCCAAAGGTATAATTGATCCTACCAAAGTTACTCGTTCAGCATTGCAGAATGCCGCCAGCGTAGCGGCCATGGTTCTCACCACCGAGAGTTTAGTGGCTGAGATACCCGAGAAAGAACCAGCAGTGCCGGGTGGCAAGAATCCTGAAATGTATTGATGATAAGAAGCGGTTGCTTAATAAAAGGAGCAACCGCTTCTGCTGTTTCTATTACATTACATCATGACACGCTAAGCAAACCAGCGTTTTCTTCTTCGCTATTCTTATCGCATTCCATATCCTCTTCTTCTGCAAAAATTGAATCAGTCAAATCTTTAGATTTGAGGTAGTTGATTTCAGAATAAAAGTTTTCCATTAGGGTACATACCATATATTCAAACTCCAACAGCTGGCGCCGTATCTCCTTACACCTTGCTTTCCATTTATTCTTCTCCATCTCCAGTTGGTACATCTCAGCCGCGATCTTCTGACGCCCTTCTTCTATGATAGCCTGAGCTTTTTGTTCAGCCCTGACCAATGCCTTTGAGATGTAAGCCTCCCTCTCAGAAAATTCCTCCAATTTTTTCTCTAGCTCCTTGAGCTGGGATTTTATCTTGTTGTTTTCTTCCATAAGCTGCAACATACGTTCCTTTTTCTTAGAAAGCTCTTCCTCGTAATCCTTGCGCATATCGGAAAGGTATTTTTCAACCTGGCGCCTGTTATATCCCAGTATTGCAATGCTAAACACCCTCTTCATTTGTCCTAACCCCCCTTGTAGATAATATACAACATCTGTCCTGTAAATTTTGTAAATTTATGGAGTCGAATAGCATCTTTTTATATCGATAATATCTGCTTGTAAAACACTTTGCCACTTCTAAAGGTTTTTCAAATAAAGGTATTGACTTGGAGTTAACTCCAGCATTTATATTTTAATTGTAAACCAATAATATTGGGGGTGTTACATATGGAAAAGCGAAAACTCGGAAAAAGTGGCCTTAAAATTTCAGCAACCGAACTTGGCTTATTAAATGGTAAAATTGAGTTAAAATGAAATTGAAGAACAGTAGTTATTTGAATTCTAAAATTAATAATGGAGGTAGGCCTATGCAATACAGAGATTTTGGAAAAACAGGTGTGAAAACTTCCCTTCTGGGATTCGGTGCTATGAGACTTCCTATACTGGGGGAAAATCCGTCTCAAATTGATGAAGAAAAGGCAATAGCGATGATTAGATATGCCATCGAACATGGTGTAAATTATGTTGACACCGCATATCCGTATCACATGGGAAACAGCGAAAAAATAGTGGGGAAAGCTTTAAAAGATGGATATAGAGAAAAGGTTTTGCTTGCCACTAAATCTCCTGTATGGCAAGTCGAAAAACACGAAGATTTTGACAGATATTTGGATGAACAATTAGAAAAACTCCAAACTGACCATGTGGATATGTACCTAATGCACGCTCTCAACAAGGAAAGATGGGAAAAAATAAAAACTTTAAAGTTCGCAGAGTTTTTTAATAGAGCGAAAATGCAAGGAAAAATTAGATTTGCTGGTTTTTCGTTCCATGACAAATATCCTGCTTTTAAAGAAATAGTTGATGGCTATGATGGATGGGAATTTTGTCAAATCCAACTGAACTACATGGATGTTAACTATCAGGCAGGATTGAGAGGGTTAAAGTATGCTGCTTCTAAGGGCCTTGCGGTAGTGATAATGGAACCGTTGAAAGGTGGAAAATTAGCTAGGCTTCCACAGAAAGCAAAGGACATTCTCCACAGTAACGGAAAAAATTGGTCTGAAGTGGAATGGAGTTTCAGATGGCTTGGGAATTTTCCGGAGGTTGCTGTTATACTGAGTGGAATGAGTACCTTAGAACAAGTTAAAAAGAATGTTGAAATTATAAAGAATGTGACTCCAAATAACTTGAGTGAAGTTGAGCTGAAACTAATAGAAGAGGTAAAGAAAACCTTAGAATCTTTTGCAGTAATAAATTGTACAGCATGCGGTTACTGCATGCCGTGTCCAAGCGGTGTGGATATTCCTGAAAATTTCAGGTTGTACAATGAAGCTGTTATGTTCGGCGATTGGACAGGTGGAAGGTCTACATACAGATGGTTCATGGGGCAGAAAATATCTGCGTCTTTTTGCAAGGAGTGTGGAGAATGTCTTGGTAAATGTCCTCAAAAATTAGATATTCCCTCTCTTCTCAAAAAAGTTAACATGGAACTTACAGGGATAAAATGAGAGTGAATAGCTGAAAAATGATGCTTTTTGAAGGAGGTATACAGAAATTGGCATCCTCAAAAATTCTTGTTACTTTTTTTTCTCATAGTGGAAATACAAAAGTGATAGCAAAAAAAATACAGCAATTAACTGGTGGTGATATGTTCGAGATTAAAACGATAAAGAGCTATCCGGAAGATTATTACAAAACAACTGAAGTGGCAAAGGAAGAAAAAAGACAGAATGTCAGACCGGAACTTGCAAATAAGTTAGACGATATAAGTTCCTATGAAGTGATCTTCCTCGGCTATCCTAATTGGTGGGGAACTATGCCGATGGCAGTATTCACATTTTTAGAATCTTATGATTTTTCGGGAAAAACCATTGTTCCATTTTGCACCCATGAAGGCAGCGGAATGGGAAACAGTGAACGAGATATCAAGAAACTCTGCCCCAACGCAGAGGTACTGTCCGGTATAGCCATAAGAGGAAGCAATGTTAACAGAGCGGATAAAGACCTCGCCGGCTGGCTTATGAGACTTGGTTTTATATCATAGGGTATCGTAGCTGAGAGGGGGAAAAAAGGATGGACAAAATTGAATCAAGAGACTCAAGTTTCAAAATAATTTTCCCGAAAGGGCAACAAATTCAAAATGCCTATTTTATAGGAACAGTCTGGGTTGAAAGATTGGTACCTAACGACGGTATCTTTAATTGTACAGTATCTAATGTTACTTTTGAGCCGGGGGCACGGAATAACTGGCATAAACATCCTGGTGGACAAATTTTGCTCATTACTGGAGGAAAAGGCTATTATCAAGAAGAAGGCCGTCCTGTACAATTAATCAAAGAAGGCGACGTTGTAAAAATCCAGCCTGATGTAAAACATTGGCATGGAGCTGCACCGGATAGCTGGCTTTCGCATATCGCCATTACCACCAACCCTCAAAAGGGTGAAGTTATATGGATGGAACCTGTTTCTGATGAATATTATTCACACCTTAAAATAGAAGAAGATAAATAGCCAAAAATATGCAGATCACACTCGTTTTGTAAACTTTTATCGAATAATCACTGAAGATTGATTTAAACAGCTTTAAGCTAATATAATTGAACTATTAAGAAAATGTTTAGAACAATATAAAATTATAATTTTAACATGAATTATATCCGAATTTTTTAATAGTAGCACATGTAGTGCTACTATTAAAAAACCCCTTGACCTGGAGTTAACTCCAGATTATAAATGATATTGAAGATTGGAGGTAAAAGCGCATGACGATTGCAGAAGTAAGCAAAAAATATGGCCTTACGCCAGATACACTCCGCTACTATGAGCGTATTGGGCTGATCCCCCGGGTAAATCGCAACAAAAGCGGTATCCGCGAATATACAGAGGAAGACTGCAGGTGGATTGAATTTATTAAATGTATGCGCAGCGCAGGTGTTCAAGTTGAAACGCTCATTGAGTATGTCACGCTGCTCCAACAAGGTGACAAAACTATAGAGGCCAGAAAGCAAATCCTTATCGAACAGCGTGATAAACTCATATCCCGTATTGAAGAAATGAATAGAGCCTTGGAAAGACTAAATTTTAAAATTGAACAATATGAAACAAGGCTTATTCCGGTAGAAAATGAGTTGAAAAGCCCTGCTCAAGATATGCTGACTGCCAAAATACAAACTGTTGAACGATAAAATTTTGGAGGCCTTCAATAGTTAAAGGGAGGCCCCCTTACTATCATTTGTATAATTAACCGAAATTGACACCGCAAGTTGAAATCAATCATCGCAACCCTTTTACCTTTTTATCCCAAAACCAACATCTTTCAATCTCTCTACAGCCTTAGACAGTGGCAAGAAAATCACTGCCCCCACCAGTGCCTGGCCGATGTTTGCAAAGAAGTTGGGTATGTTAGCCCTCCAATCCACAATCCTTATTATATACACCTCAAAAATGTAATACCCAACTGCCATCCACAAACCTGCAAGGGCGACTCCCAGCAGCTTTCTCGACCACGACACACTGCCATGAGGTACATAGAGAAAATATCCGGCAATGCCACCCATGATGCCTTTTATGATAAACGTTGCGAACATATAAAGAGGATAGCCTAAGTACAGGTCTGCCAAAAATGAGCCCAACCCGCTTACCACCGCAGCCACATATGGCCCCAGGACCAGACCGCTTAAATAGATCACGCTATCGCCTGCATGATAGTATGCGGCCTTGGCAAAAGGGGAAGGTATCTTGGTAAAAGCCGTTATCACAAACACCAGTGCTGATAAAATTCCCGCAAGGACAATTTTTCGTAAACCCCATGAGCCCATATATCTTCCTCCCTCCGTCTATCCTTAAAACTTCAAGCGAGGCAGGGATACCCAGAAATACCCATCAAGGATAATCCCCGCCATCCAGCCTTTGTTGGTATTATAATACCTTCATTTGGGCTTATGGAGCAAATAACAAATACTTATATCCCCTCAGAAATAGCATTATAACGATACAATTGCGTTCCCTCAGTAATTAGATGTGTCCTTCCTTCAATAAAATTGAGTGAAACTTCCCCATCACATTTACACACCCTCTATATTGGGCATTATTGTGTCTTAGCTAGGGTAAGCAGGCGCAAATATCATCAAGCGCATCATTCCTCATCTTTGGTAGTATTGTATCCTAGCAGTTTCACAATCTCCACCACAGCCAGCCGTGCCAAGGCAAGAACTACTACCCACATCCACTGTCTTAAACTTAAAGGAGCCACATTAAACACATCCGAGAGGAATGGCACCACCATCACCGAAATCTGAAGCAAGGCCGAAACAACAACAGCCCCCACCACGTAGCGATTTGTCAAAAAACCAATCCTAAATATAGAGTATTTGTTGGAGCGCACATTAAACACATGTACCAGCTCGCCAAAAGTCAAAGCCGCAAAGGCCATGGTTCGCCCAACATCCAATCCATCCTTTAGACCTATTGTAAAAGCAGTAAGGGTCAAAATGCCGGTTAAAAAACCTTGATAAACAATCCGCCTCACCATGCCCCTGCTGAAGATCCTGGTTTTGGGGTCCCTGGGCTTTTTATCCATAATATCCCGCTCTGCGGGTTCCATGCCCAGTGCCAATGCCGGGAAACTATCGGTTACCAGATTAATCCACAGAATATGAATAGGCAGCAGCGGCTCCTCCCAGTTGAGCATGGTAGCGATAAAGATCACCAGTATTTCTCCCACGTTGCATGAAAGCAAATATTGAATTGCCTTGAGGATGTTTGCAAATATGATCCTTCCTTCCTCCACCGCCGCAACAATGGTGGCAAAGTTGTCATCGGTGAGCACCATATCAGCCGCACCCTTAGCCACATCGGTACCTACTTGCCCCATTGCTGCCCCAATATCAGCCATTTTAAGTGCTGGGGCATCGTTGACCCCATCTCCCGTCATGGCCACTATCTCACCCCAGGCCTGCCATGCCTTGACAATTCTCACTTTGTGTTCAGGAGATACACGGGCGTACACCGAGATTTTCCTGACGCGATCTTTAAACTCCTCATCGCTCATCTGGTCCAGCTCAACACCGGTAATGGCTTCTTCGTCCCTCTCTAAAATCCCCAGCTGCCGTGCAATAGCCACCGCCGTAACCTTATGGTCGCCTGTAATCATAACAGGTTTTATACCTGCCTTGCGGCATATCTTGATGGCCTCCTTGGCCTCAGGACGCGGAGGGTCAATCATGCCCACCAGACCAACAAAGATTAAGCCGTTCTCCAGGTCTTTCTCCTTATCGGCATAATTCAAATTTTCCATGTCTTTATAAGCCATACCCAATACCCTCAATGCCTGGGAGGCCATTTCATCGTTAGCCTTATGAATGGCCTGTCGGAGTTCATCGGAGAAGTCGACAATCCTCCCATCCAGCAGTATCCTGTTGCACCGCAAAATCAGCCGATCAGGCGCACCTTTAGTAAATACCCGGTAGCCATCCCCTAGCTTATGTATCGTTGTCATGAGCTTTCTATCTGAATCAAAGGGTAGCTCATCAACCCTAGGCATATTTGCATCCAAAATGTCCTTATCAAGTCCAACCTTAAACCCCAGATGTACCAGTGCCGTTTCAGTAGGATCACCTATGGTCTTTTTGTTATCCCCTTCCATTATGACCTGCGTATCATTGCACAATACACCCGTCGTTATAAGCAGGTTAAGGTGGTCATCCAGTTCTTTTTGTCCTTCAATGTCACCGACGTTTATTATCCTATTGCCATAACAAACCTGCTGGACAGCCATGCGATTTTGCGTTAGCGTCCCCGTTTTATCCGAGCATATGATGGTAGCGCTGCCCAGGGTCTCCACAGCAGGCAGCTTTCGTATGATGGCATTGCGCCTTGCCATGCGCTGCACTCCTACCGCCAGGACTATGGTCACTATAGCCGGCAATCCTTCTGGTATAGCCGCCACTGCAAGGCTGACAGAAGTCAAAAACATCTGAAAAATCTCTTTGCCGTAGAGTATACCAACAATAAATATGACTCCACAAATGGCCAGAGCAGCTGTACCCAACGTCTTGCCCACAAGCTCCATGCGCTTTTGAAGCGGCGTTACGGTTTCTTCTCCTGTCTGTATCATTTCGGCGATCTTGCCCATCTCGGTATCCATGCCTGTGCTCACCACTATGCCCTTTCCCCTGCCGTAAGTCACGATGCTCCCAGCATATGCCATATTGACTCTGTCGCCCAGGGGCACATCCTCCTTTTCCAGCTTACCGCTGAACTTTTCAACAGGCACCGATTCACCGGTAAGGGCTGCCTCCTCAATCTTCAAGTTAGAAGTCTCTAAAAGCCTGATGTCAGCCGGGACGAAATCACCGGCTTCTAAAACCACCACATCCCCTGGTACAAGCTGCGATGCCGGCACCACATCGGGCATGCCATCCCTTACGACCTTGGCTGTAGGCGATGCCATTTTTTTCAAAGCTTCCAACGCCTTTTCAGCCTTGCTTTCCTGAACTACTCCCAAAATAGCATTTAACACCACGATGAGCAGTATTATAAAGGCATCGGTTATCTCTCCAAGCAAACCCGATACGATGGCAGCAGCTATCAGAACAACAATCATGAAGTCTTTAAATTGTTCAAGGAACATCTGAAAAACCGTCTTCCTGCCTCTTTCTTTAAGTTCATTAAGACCATACTTTTCAAGACGCCTATACACCTCTCCTCTTGAAAGGCCCTTTGAAAATGAGGTTAAGAGGACCTTTTCTATATCTTCCTTAGATAAGACATGCCATGCTCTTTTTTCCATATGATATACCACCCCTATTGTTTAATTTTTACAAAAGTCCCATAGGACGAAGGCATTTACAAGCATTATTATCCTTAATACTTTTAACGGCAATACATCCCACCCAAGTTGAAATAACAATCATTACATTAATGAAAGCAAAGATATGATATAATTACGAGAACCAACAAATATTTATCTTTTTCCTGCCAACTTAATTAAAATATATTTAAACTACAAAAAAACCTTTGCCTGACAGCTATTTGCCAGACAAAGGTCTCATCCTCAGACATAAAGTCTGCCTTCCAACCGGGCACTACGTTTGCTCACAAGCAGTGCCGTACTGACGATTGGAAGCGTTGCCCAGGCAAATTCAGGGCAACGGATTACTCCCCTTTAATTCTATGATGTTGTTTTTCTGATTGTTAATATTATAAGAAAAATTTGACATTGTCAATACAAATAACTTAAAATGCCTATTGACAATGATTCTCATTTACATTAAAATGGTTATGGAAAATTCAAAGTGATTTAGTAGGAATTGTTGTTGATAATAATTATCATTATCGCAAATTATTTTATTCTGGCTTAAAATTTAATATTGCCTTTTAACTTTGCTGCTTATTAAGGATTCGCTTGAATGTATAAACGGCAATAGTAAGATCTACTTTATTAACACTGTAATTTTGATGTAAAAAATTAAAACCTTTAGCAAAACGATCACAAAATATATCTTTAGAAGGGAGAGCTGCCATGACGCTGGATCAAGTAAACAAAGGTCAAAAGTTCCAAATAGTATTAATTCCTGACAAGCACATCAGCGCGCAGGCCATACGCTTAGGCATACACGAAGGTGCTATACTCACTTGCGTATATAAATTCCCTGCCGGGCCTGTGGTCATCCAAAACGGCATGCAGGAGATAGCCATAGGCAGAGGCCTGGCCAGTAAGATCCAGGTAAAATTATTAGATAAGGGGGATGCAAAGAAATGCAGTGCCACAATTTGACCGAAAAAATAGATATCAACAAGGATGCCAAGAAGCTGGTACTAGTCGGCAACCCCAACGTCGGGAAGTCGGTATTTTTCAACGCCCTCACAGGGTCATATGTAGACGTCTCCAATTTCCCTGGCACTACAGTGGATATAAGTTCCGGGCGATACAAGGATATGGTTGTCATGGACACGCCCGGCGTGTACGGGGTATCATCCTTTAACGATGAAGAACGTGTAGCCAGGGACGTCATACTGTACGCCGACATCATCCTCAACGTAGTTGATGCCCTACATATAGAGCGTGACCTGTTTCTCACGCAGCAAATTATCGATATGGGCAAGCCAATGGTGGTAGCCCTCAACATGATGGATGATGTGAGAAAAAACGGCATAGAAATCGATATTGATAAGCTGTCCCAGGAGCTAGGGGTACCAGTAATTCCTACCGTTGCCGTCCAAGGAGAAGGGATAGAAGAGATAAAAGAAGCCCTTGCCCATGCAAGGACCGGCAATAGACTCCCCATCGTGGAAGAAAACTTGCACACAGTTCGTCACTTGGTGGATGAAGACTCAGAAGCCCTATTGGTGCTTGAAGAAGACCAAAATATCATAGCCCGCCACAACATAAGCGGAATCACAGGCATGAGGGAACAAATCTACCAGGCCAGGCGTGCTAGAGTTGACGAAATAGTCAAAGAGGTAGTACGCTATACCAATCGCGGCGCTTCTTTTTCTGTGAAGCTTGGGAGATGGATGTTATCTCCGTTGACAGGAATACCCATACTACTCGTGGTCCTGTGGCTTATATACCAATTTGTGGGCGTATTCGTGGCACAGACAGTGGTTGGCTGGACAGAAGAGATAATCATGGGCAAATACTATTATGAATTTATAATGCGGGCATTAGAACCCATACTGGGGAATGAAAGCTTTTTGGCACAGCTCCTCATAGGCGAATTTGGAGTGCTCACCATGACACTCATATATGTATTGGGCCTGCTACTACCGCTGGTAGTAGGGTTTTATCTTGTACTGTCCATCATGGAAGACTCGGGATACCTGCCCAGGGTGGCGGTACTCACCGACCGAAGCTTAAACTCCCTCGGACTTAACGGTCGCGCCATCATTCCCATAATCCTGGGATTTGGTTGCGTCACCATGGCCACCATTACAACCCGTATACTGGGTTCTAGGCGAGAAAGGTTCATAGCCACCATGCTCCTTGGCCTAGCCATTCCGTGTTCTGGACAGCTTGGAGTCATCGCCGGTCTTTTGGGACCGCTTGGCATAAAAATGGCCGCACTTTACGTATTGGTGATATTCATAGTCTTTGCACTTACGGGCACACTTTTAAATAAAGTGGTCCCCGGAAAATCCTCCGACCTCATGATAGACCTTCCACCCTTGCGCCTGCCGCGCATGGGGAACGTCCTTAAGAAAACCTACGTCAAATCAAAGATATTTATCACCGAAGCAGGTCCTCTCTTCCTGCTGGGCGCCGTCATCATAACCATACTTCAATACACTGGACTCCTTAATTTAATAGCCGATGGTTTTGCTCCAATAATTGAGGGATTTTTAAAGCTTCCCCGTCAAACAGCGGTAGCCTTTATCATGGGAATAATAAGGAGGGACTTTGGTGCTGCCGGCCTCAATGACATGGTATCCCAGGGCCTTTTAAACCCAGCGCAAGTCGTTGTAGCGCTAATAGCCATAACCCTGTTTGTCCCCTGCATAGCAGCCATCATGGTGATCTTCAAGGAAAGGGATTGGAAGGAAGCCCTTTTGATATGGCTGGGAAGCTTTGCAATTTCATTCTTGACCGCCGGAATAGTGGCACAAATTATAATATGATTGCGAGGTGCTCAATATGCATGTACAGTGTCCCACATGTAAGATGCTTGTCAATATAGAAAAATACATCAGGTGTCCCAGATGCCATACCCTCATCTTACAGCCCACGGGTTGCGCTGGTTGTAAGGGGTGCTCACTCAAAGGACTGTGCCCTTCGGAAAACCGAGTTAAAGAGAAACAATAGCCTGTTATCCAGACTCTTTCTACAATATATACCAGAAGAGCAAGCACTGGGTAGCCCCAGTGCTTGCTTAAATCTTATGGGAATTTAACAATACTACAAAGACAGTGTAGAAAGGTGTATAATAAAGTAAAAATCAGATTAGGTAATTGCAAAATTATAGCGCTATGAATTACAGTTAGATACATTAATGGAATACAAAGGCTATAAAATGGGAGGAGGCAGCATCCATCACAGCTGACGAAATATGAAATTTAATTATGACATGCTATATGGAAAATTCATATGCAGGCCCAATCGCTTTATCGCACATGTGGATATATCAGGAGAGGAAATTATCTGCCATGTTCCCAATACGGGGCGGCTTAAGGAGCTGTTGCATTCTGGAGCAGAAGTGGCAGTTTCGTACTACCCATTCCCCCATCGCAAGACCAAATATGAGCTCCAAATGGTGAAAAAGAAGGGAAGCTGGGTGTCCATACATTCCCAGCTTCCCAATATCCTTGCTGCAGAAGCCATCACAGCTGGTATAATTCAAGAATTGCAAAATTATACCATTATAAATAAAGAAGTCCCATACAACGACAGCCGATTTGACCTGCAGCTTATAGGCAAAGATATCTGCTTTGTTGAGGTCAAAGGAGTCACACTGGAACTGGAAAACTGGAGCTTCTTCCCCGACACCCCAACTCAGAGAGGCCGCAGGCACATTGACGGGCTTATACAAGCCGTTAATGATGGTCATCGGGCTGTTTTGCTCTTTGTCGTTCAAATGGACTATGCAAAAGGCTTTAGCCCCAATGTCCATATGGACCCTGCGTTTGCACAAAAAGTCAAGGAAGCCGCCCATACCGGAGTGGAAATATTGGCGTATAAATGTCGGGTATCGCCATACGAAATAAGGATCTCAGAAAAAATACCGGTAATATTATTATGACACGACAAGGTTCATTATAGCCATTTTAAAAGCCATTGGTACGCTTTCCTGCCTGATATCTGGTGCTGTCCCTCAAAGAAATCCTTATCCAATTTTTCACGAGCCCCTAAGACTTCATATATTTTCTCTAGCTTAGCAAATGCTTTTCGGGTAGCTTCTATGGGAAATATAGGGTCTTGGGTACCTGACTCTATGAGCAGAGGCCTTGGAGCTATGAGACCTATTATATCGGGCATTTCAGCGTACTGTATAATCCCAGGTATGAAGTTATCTATACAATGGTAAATGGACATTACGCTGTCCTTAAAAGTATTTGCATAGCCGCTGATGACCGCAGCCTTAATTCTCTCATCCAAAGCGCTTGTAAAAGCACATACCAGTCCACCCCCAGAAATGCCCATACAGCCTATTCTATCAGGGTCCACTTCGCTATGGGTTAAGAGATAATCTATGGTACGCATAACCTCATACACTCGTATTCCAGCCATTGTTTTGCCCATCATTAACAAATTAATTGATATTTTGTAACAAGAACTCTCTCCTTTATAGGCTTTTGCTGCATCCTCCTCAAGTGTCCTGTCACCAAATCCAATGAGTTCAGGTGCTATGACCAAAAATCCCCTCTTTACCAGCTCAACAGCAAAATTCTTCTGATACCCAATATCCCCCGTTTTCTCACTGCCGTCAAAATTAAGCCCCACTATATCCTTGCTTCCATACCCATGGCCGTGGCATGCTACAACAGCTGGCAGCTTGCCTTTTATATTCTTCGGAATCAATACATAAGCGAGCATTTCTAGATCTTCTAAAGTGTTAAATACAACCCGCTGTCTTACATAATCGTCAAGCTCCTTTTGCTCCACAATTTGTGGATTTAAATCCACTTTTCCTTCTGGTAAACCACCCAGGCATTCTATAAATACCTTCTTCAAATCATTCCTCCACATTCTCCATTCATCAATGTTCCTAGCATTAAACTCGTATTTAGGTACTGTCATATTATACATTTTTTCCAAAAACTTATCCGGCCTTACAGCCATGGTCATCCCCCCTAATCCAAATACTTATTACAAAAAAAGGATATCAAGGTGTCACTTCCCCTGATATCCATTTTCGTCCACTTGCTACATCCATACTTGCAATCTATCGCAAATCAATTATATATATGTGATCCCTCCCACCTATAAAAAGGAAATGGACTCACCTGGAGATCGTAAAACCTAGCCATCAGCCAACCAATTCCTTGGTCTCCCTGGCTATCATAAGCTCCTCATTGGTTGGAATAACCAGTACTTTAACTGTGGAATCAGCTGTGGATATTTCACCCTCTTTACCTTTCTTGGTATATTCGTTTTTCTCCTTATCTATCTTTATGCCCAAAAACTCTAAACCTTCACAGGCTTTTTGGCGGATGTAAGGGTTATTTTCACCTATACCTGCCGTGAAGACCACACAGTCCAGTCCGCCCATAGCTGCAGCGTATGCCCCAATATATTTCTTTATAGAATAAGCAAATATGTCCAATGCCAATCGTGCCCGCTCATTCCCCTCATTTGCAGCCGTCTCCAAATCCCTAAAATCGCTGCTCACGCCCGATATGCCCAGCACTCCCGACTCCTTGTTCAAATAATGATTGATCTCCTGATAGGTCATACCCTCTTTTTCCATAAGGAAAGTGATAATTGCCGGGTCAATGGTACCGCAGCGTGTACCCATAGGTAAGCCTTCCAAAGGGGTAAAACCCATGCTGGTATCCACCGACTTGCCGTGCTTAACAGCAGCAATGCTGGACCCATTGCCCAGATGACATGTAATTATTTTAAGGCCTTCTATAGGCCTACCCATCAGATTGGCAGCCCTCAAAGCCACATATTTGTGTGAAGTGCCATGGAATCCATAACGCCTTATGCCATATTTTTCATAAGCGCTATAAGGAATGGCATAAATATATGCTTCCTTTGGCATTGTCTGGTGAAAAGCCGTGTCAAAGACGGCTACCATGGGGGTATTCGGCATAACGCTCTTACAAGCCTCTATACCGGTTATGTTTGCTGGATTGTGAAGGGGAGCCAGTTCACTGTTTGCCCTTATGGCCTCCATCACCTCATCATTTATTATAACCGAACCAGAAAACTTTTCACCCCCGTGAACCACCCTGTGGCCCACCGCAGAAATCTCCGACATGTCCTTGATTACCCCATACTCGGGATGTATCAGTGCATCTATGACCATCCTCACAGCCTGCACGTGGTCCTTGATATCTGCCGTTATCTCAATCCTTTCCTTGCCAGCAGGTATATGAGACAGCTTAGAGTTGTCTATCCCTATCCGTTCAGCTAAGCCCTTTGCCAAAACAGACTCATCTGTCATATCGATAAGCTGATATTTCAACGAGGAGCTCCCGGCATTTATAACCAAAATCTTCATCCTTCGCCCCTCCCCTTACTGTTGTTGAGCCTCAACCGCCGTAATTGCAATTACGTTGACGATATCCTCGGCGCTACAGCCTCTCGACAAGTCATTGACCGGCTTTGCCAGTCCTTGGCTTAATGGCCCCAGCGCCATAGCCTTGGCCAACCTCTGAGTAAGCTTGTATGCGATATTGCCGGCATTGAGGTCAGGGAATATGAGAACATTGGCCCTGCCCCCTACTGGGCTATCAGGGCACTTTTTCTTGGCCACTTCCATATCCAGAGCGGCGTCAGCCTGAAGCTCTCCATCTATCAGCAAGTCAGGCATCATCTGCTTTGCAATGCGCGTGGCCTCCCTCACCTTATCAACCGATTCGTGCTCGGCACTTCCCTTTGTGGAGAATGAGAGCATGGCTACTCGAGGCTCCATGCCCACCAGCACCTTTGCAGTCCTAGCCGCAGCCACAGCAATGGCCGCCAACTCCTCAGCAGTAGGATTAGGGTTCAAACCGCAATCAGCATAGATGAACACCCCGTTCTCGCCGTATGGGCAGTCAGGCACTTCAATGAGAAAACAGCTGGACGCCACCGAGATCCCCGGCATGGTCTTTATGATCTGCAAAACCGGCCTCCATACGTCAGGCGTGCTGTGCACCGCCCCGGCCACCATTCCATCGGCATCCCCCAGCTTGACCATCATGGAACCGTAGTAAAGCGGGTTTTTCATAAGCTCCCTGGCCTTTTCATGGGTCATACCCTTGTGTTTGCGAAGCTCCACCAGCTGTTCAACGTAAAAGTCAAATTTATCGGAGCCCTCTGGCTCTATAATTGTGGCAGCCGTTAAATCCAACCCTGCTGCACTCTTGTAAATCTCTTCTTTCTTGCCCAGCAGGATTATATCGGCTATGCCCTCCCTCATAGCTATTTCTGCCGCTTTCAGCGTTCTGTCATCATTGCTTTCTGGGAGGACTATGCGCTTTTTACATGACTTTGCCTTGCTAATGATAGATTCCATTACACCCATAGAATATACCCCTTTCAGCAAAAATTTATTTTAGCCAATTGCACAAAAAAACAACCCATTTAATATTCTACATAAAACGTTAAAATCCTTCATAAAACGTAATTTCAGAATTTTCTGTATATATTTTGAGGTTTAAAACGCCCTTTTTTATTCTAACTCAAATAGCCAGCAAATCAAGAGTTTTTTTAAATTTACATCACATTATGTTTAATGTAAAATAATATCCATCAGTTTTAAAATCTTACAAGGCGAGGGGGGTATATGATGAAAGTACTGGGGATTATAGCAGAATACAACCCCTTTCACAATGGACACTTATATCACCTCACAAGCTCCTTAGAACTCATTAAGCCCGATTACATCATAGTGGCCATGTCGGGCCATTTTACCCAAAGGGGCGAAGCAGCCATAATAGACAAGTGGGAAAGAACCGAGATGGCGCTCAGAAATGGGGTAGATATAGTCATAGAACTCCCAATCGCTTATTCATCTCAAACGGCAGAACTTTTTGCTTATGGCGGTGTGCAGCTCCTTAACCATACAGGCGTGGTAACTCATATAAGCTTTGGCAGCGAGATAGGTGAAATACACCCCCTCGCAGAAATAGCCAGGATACTGGCCGATGAGCCGCACTCCTTTAAAACGCTGTTAAAGCAATACTTAAACCAAGGGCTGCCTTTCCCTCTGGCTAGGCACAGAGCAATAGTAGAACATGCAAAAATGAGCGGACTTAATTTTGCAGAAAGCCAGTGGGAAAAAATGTTGAGCAGTTCAAATTCGATACTGGCAATAGAATACCTGAAAGCGCTCTATAGAACAAAAAGCAACATGATACCAGTCACCATCAAGCGCATAGGTGCACCTTATAATGCCCAGGAAATGAGCGGTGAGCTATCCAGCGCAACAGCGATAAGAAATGAAGTTATTAAGCAAAATGACTGGAACAATATTTCCCGGGCAATGCCCCAGCCTTCATTTGAAATATTAAAGCGGGCTATAGAATCGGGCAAGGGCCCGGTCTCCAACACCTCCCTTGAGCAGCTTATACTAGGAAAAATTCGCTCTATGTCGCTAAAGGACATAGAAAACCTGATGGATGTAGACGAAGGCCTTGAAAACCGCATAAAGGAATGCGCTCTTAAAGCCTCCACTTTAAATGAATTCATGTCCCTTATCAAGACAAAGAGATACACATACACTCGCCTTCAGCGCATACTTATCCACGCACTTTTGGACATAACGAAAGAAAAAGTGGAAAGGTTTAAAAACGCCGGTGGCCCCCAATACCTGAGAGTTCTGGGATTCTCAAAAAGGGCCATCCCGCTTTTGAAACAATTAAAACAACATGCCAGAAAGCCTATAATAACCAAGGTATCACACTATGAACGAGTGCTAGAAAACCCGATAGCCCGCGAGATGTTTGAAATAGACATTTTGGCGACTAACTTATATAGTCTTGGCATTCCCCAGCCAAAATACAGAAAAGGCAATAGAGATTTTACTGAGAAGATCAGAATTGTTTAATGCTGATGTGCCTCTATGAGGTCTTTTATGCGTCCCAAGACCTCCAGGGTGGCTTGCCGTCCCTTTTGCACGCACTCATCCACTTTATCAAAATAAAAGGGGTGTACATCCTGAACATCGGGATATATGATTACGTCCCCTTTCTCGACGTTGCTTTTTAGTACCTCCAATTCCACTACTTCAAATGACTGGATGATCACCTCCATTATGTTAAGAGGCGGGCGATGTTGCCCCCGAAATCCTACATCCACGCCTATGACCACGTCGGCTCCCATCCTTTTAACGGTATCTACCGGTACACGTGCCAGCAATCCTCCATCCACCAGTATATAATCCCCGTGTTCCACAGGGGTGAATATTCCCGGAATAGATATGCTGGCCCGCACAGCCTTATACACCTTACCCTCGTTAAGCTCTATTAACCTGCAGGTTTTAAGGTCGACAGCGGTAACGGTAAGGGGAATGTTGAGCTCTTTAAAATCTCTATCGCGAGTAAGCAGCCTTAGCAGCTCTTCAATCCTTTGCCCCTTCACAAATCCACAACGCGGAACAGTGACGTCATAATACTTCTTTATATCCAGGTTTTGTGCTATGCCTTCCATCATCTTAGGGGAAATGCCGGCTGCATAAAGCGCCCCCACAATGGCGCCAATACTGCTCCCGGCTATGTAATCGGGTACAATTCCGTTTTCCTCCAGCACCTGCAGCACCCCAATGTGAGCCAGCCCTCTGGCAGCTCCCGACCCTAGAGCCAACCCTATTTTTACCTTTTTTTTCATAAATCCATTACCTCCACAATATGATTTATACTAAGCCTCAAATTTTTTATAATACCCTACAGGAGGAAAAATGCAAAAAAAATATGCTTTATCTACAGTGCAATCGATAACACTGGTAACGTTATGCCTCCTAGTGGGCGGCTTTTTACTCGCATTCCCGCAGCAATCATTACAAGCAGCCCTAATCGGCTTGGATACATGGCTGAAAAACGTCTTCCCGGCACTGCTTCCCTTTTTCATTACCTCTGAAATGATGATAGCCCTCGGCCTTGTAGACTTCTTTGCTGTCCTGCTCAGGCCTGTCATGAAGCCATTATTTCGCTGTTCGGGCAAAAGCTCGTTTATATGGGCTATGAGCATCACTTCTGGCTATCCCGTGGGAGCAAAGCTGACAGCATCCTTTCTCGAGAAAGGCGATATAACCGTCCATGAAGCCCAAAGAATAATGGCTTTTTGCAGTACCTCAGGCCCCCTCTTCATGCTGGGCGCAGTGGGCGTAGGAATGCTTAACAGTTCAGCAGCTGGAAAAGTCATTGCAGCAAGTCACTATATAGCCTCCATTATAGTAGGCCTCCTGTTTCGCTTTTATATACCATCTGGCCGTATAAAGAGCCAAAAAACAGATAACCCCCCCACCTTTAAAGAGGCTTTATCAGCTATGCTGGCTGCAAGGAAAAAAGACAGCAGAACCTTGGGAGAAATGCTGGGCGATGCCGTCCGCAACTCTATGAATACGCTCCTTTATATAGGGGGATTTATAATCCTTTTTTCTGTAA
The DNA here is from genome assembly GCF_016908415.1 of Caldicoprobacter guelmensis. Taxonomy (NCBI): domain Bacteria; kingdom Bacillati; phylum Bacillota; class Clostridia; order Caldicoprobacterales; family Caldicoprobacteraceae; genus Caldicoprobacter; species Caldicoprobacter guelmensis. The sequence continues at coordinate 258,027 of NZ_JAFBDW010000002.1, read as the reverse complement.
TCATAAACATCTTACTAAAAATCAACCTCATAAATGCCATATCTCAAATTTTAATGCCGTTTATCTTGCCACTGGGAATAAGGCCACAATTGCTTCCAGGACTGATAGGTGGGATATTCGAGATGACCGCCGGCTGCAAGCTTATATCCCAAACAATCGCACCTTTGCCCCAAAAGATAATCCTGAGCGCATTTGTAATCAGCTGGAGTGGTTTTTCCATACACTGCCAGGTAATGGGCTTTTTGAGCAGGCACGGCCTTTCCCTCAGCCTATACATGAAGGCAAAACTCCTTCACGGAATACTGGCATCCACATTGGCGTGGGGTATTATGAAGATTTTCCCCAATCCAGAACTGGATGCCTTTTACCCATTCGCCCCGCAACCGAACATGTCATTCTCTGGCCAACTACAAAGCGCGTGGCAATGGGTATTATACTGTATCCTGTCTCTCACATTAACAGCACTGGTTTCCCTTATAACAAGGCACCTTAACCCATCCCGGCATTCACGACAATGACCTACCCTTGCTTTTTGGTACCTTTCAGCTCTTCTCGATTTTGCTTTATGACCTCTAGCTGTTGGGCAAGATAGCGCTCCACTTCCTGCAGTATCTCATCGGCATATTCCCTCGCTCCCAGCCGTATCTTTCTGGCGCTCTCCTGCGCATTTTCAATGATCTCCCTTGACTGCTGGTAGGCCCTTTGCGTGATCTCGTGCTCGTCCACAAGAGCTTTAATGTGTTGTTCAGCTTCTTTGAGAAGGGTTTCGGCCTCTTTTTGCGCCTCGGCCAATATCCTTTGGCGCTCTTTGGTGATCATTTCAGCCTGTTCCAGTGCTTCAGGCAGGCTAAGGCGAATATCCCTGATAATATCCAGGCATTTATCGCGATCCACCATCACTTTTCCCAGGAGGGGAACAACTTTGCCGTTTTCCAGCTCATCTTCCAAGATATCAAGAAGGTTGAAGATGTTCATCTTATCCACTCCCCCTCATGAGCTAATCAACTTTTTCTGTATATCAGGCAAAATGACCTCTGGCACCAGGTCACCAATGCATCCTCCCAGTTTCCCTATCTCCTTGACAATGCTCGAGCTTAAATATGAATATTTATAGCTGGTCATCATAAACAGGGTTTCTATGTTGGGGTCAAGCTTTCTGTTCATGAGCGCCATTTGAAATTCATATTCAAAATCCGATACCGCCCTCAACCCCTTTATTATGACGCTGGCGTTTTTCTTTTTCATGAAATCGACCAGCAACCCTTCAAAGTGGTCAACCTCCACGTTTGGCAAATCACCCACCGCTTTTTTAATGAGCTCCATCCTTTCCGCAACGGTAAATGTCGCTACCTTGTTGGGGTTACACGCCACAGCAACAATCAGCCTGTCAAATATCTTGCTAGCTCTTTTTATGATATCCAAATGTCCATTGGTTATAGGGTCAAAGCTTCCTGGATAAACAGCCACCTTCATTCCAATACTCACTCCTTCTTATAAAAGCTTATCTCTGTATTACCATAACGCCTGTCCTGTAATTTAACCAAATTTCCTACTCTATCCGGTTGTGGGTCCCTGCTGGAGTGTTCAAGTATAACCACACCATCCTGACAAAGCACATCGTTCTCGGCAATGGCATTCAGAAGCGGAGTCTCCAATCCTTTGCCGTAAGGGGGATCAGCAAATATTATATCAAACCTCTCCTGACAGGAAAGGCGTTTGATTGCATGAAACACATCGTCGCGTATCACAGCAGTCTGTTCAGTACAGCCAAGGCTGGCACGGTTTTTGTTGAGCACATCTACGGCACGCGGGTCCTTCTCTACGAATACCACCCTTGCACAACCTCTACTTAAAGCCTCAAGGCCCAGATTGCCCGTCCCTGCAAACAGGTCCAGCACATTAGCGCCTTCAATACACCGCTGCAGTATGTTGAATATAGCCTCCTTTACCCTGTCAGAGGTGGGCCGGGTATGCATGCCCTTCACTGCCAGCAGCCTTCTTCCTTTCCAACGCCCTGCTATAATCCTCAAATTAAATTCCCTCGCAAGCAAAACTTTATTAATTTACTATTCATTCTAGCATAATTTACTATATCAAACAAGCAATCTTCAAAAAACAAGGGCTAAATTCCTACTTTGTGGGATGTATATTTTTAATCAAATGGTGCAATAATAAAAATGTAACATCCCCCATAGAGCTCTTCCTTCAATTTCTCCTCTCCCAGCGCTGGTGGCTAAAAGGTCACCAGCTTTTTTTGTTTTTAGCAAGACAACAGCTTCCAAAAATGATAAAAGGGAATGGCTTGTCGCCATTCCCTTTTATCATGCATGTTATCTACCGCTGAGCTGCCTCTCGGCCTGCTCGATCATCCTCTTCACCATATACCCACCGATATAACCAGCCTCTTTGGCAGTCAAATCCCCATTATATCCAGGTTTCAAATTAACTCCCAGCTGGCTAGCTATCTCAAACTTCATGTTGTCAAGTGCCTGCCTAGCCTCTGGAACTACCTTTTTATTATTCCTGGCCACTCTTACTTCACCTCCTGATTTATGGTGGTATTATTAATTTAACCAACACAACGAATTTTACTCTAGTAATATATAGCAACTGTGTACATTTTTTATTTTTCTAATTGAAAGCTATTTGTTTAATTTGTTCATCAAACCTGTTCATGGTATATTCAATCAGTGCTTTATAGGCGGGGTTGTCCCTTTGCTGCAAAACCTGCCTCACAGCTAGGTCAACCTGCTTTAATATGCCCATATCCCTTACAAGGTTGGCGATTTTAAACTCGGGCAGACCATGTTGCTTAACTCCAAGGAAATCGCCCGGACCCCTCAGTTCAAGGTCTTTCTCGGCTATCTCAAAGCCATCATTTGATTTGGTCATGACCTTCATGCGCTCATAAACCTCCTTGGTCTTTGCATCGGCAATGAGGATACAGTAAGATTGATGTTGGCCACGGCCTACCCTTCCTCTTAGCTGATGCAGCTGGGCCAACCCAAACCTCTCGGCGTTTTCAATCACCATTACAGTGGCATTAGGCACGTTTACCCCTACCTCTATAACCGTCGTGGAAATCAACACGTCGATCTTGCCGGCTGCAAAGGCTTCCATCACGCTCTCCTTTTCAGCAGGCTTCATTCGCCCGTGTAAAAGTCCCAGCCTCAAGTCGGCCAGTTCCCCACGCTTTAGCGTCTCAAACAGTTCCACCGCCGATTGGGAGTCTATAGCATCCGACTCCTCCACAAGAGGACATACCATATATGCCTGGCGCCCTTCCGCCACCTGGCGCTTAACAAACTCAAGTACCCTGCTTTTCATGGAAGGAGGCACATGATAGGTTTTAACAGGCTTCCTTCCAGGCGGCAGCTCATCGAGCACCGAGACGTCAAGATCTCCGTAAAACATGAGGGCAAGGGTCCTGGGTATGGGAGTGGCAGACATCACAAGCATATGGGGGGATTGGCCTTTTTGCTGCAGCGCAGCCCTTTGTCGCACGCCAAACCTGTGCTGCTCATCGGTTATAACCAGTCCCAAATTTTTGAAATTGACCCCATCCTCAATCACCGCATGGGTCCCTACCAGTACGTCTATGTCTCCTGCTGCCAACCTGAATTTTATACTCTCCTTCTCTGCGGCTTTGAGACCACCCACCAGGCAATCCACCTTTACACCTGTTCCTTCAAACAATCCTTTAAGCGTGGTGTAATGCTGCCTTGCAAGTATCTCCGTCGGCACCATCATTGCTCCCTGGAATCCACTGAGCACAGCACAGTACAAAGCCAAAGCCGCTACCACTGTTTTGCCTGAGCCCACATCCCCCTGTATCAACCTGTTCATCACCCTGCCACTCTTTAAGTCCTGCAATATCTCATCCACCACCCTCTTCTGTGCATTGGTCAAGGGGAAGGGCAACTTCTCTATAAAAGCCTCAAAAGCCCTGTGGTCCCAGTTAAAAACCAGCCCCTGGTTATTGCTCTGATTTCGTTCTCGAATCAGATGAAGCGCCATCTTCATAAAAAACAACTCTTCAAATACCAGCCTGCGCCTCGCCTCTTCCAGAGCATGGAGCGACTGAGGAAAGTGTATATGGCGCATCGCAAAATTCTTTTCTGCCAGCTTAAACCTCTTTCGCAAATCTGCCGGAAGCTCATCGCTTAAGCTCCCTTCCACTTTCCTCAAAGCCTCTGCCATCAAATTGCGCATATCCTTTTGCGTGATGCCCTCGGTAAGCGGATAAACGGGGAATATCTTGCTGCCGTCATGCTTTTCAGGAACATATTCCTCCACAATAGGATTTTGAAGCCGCACCGTCCCATACCTGTATTCTACTTTACCCCTCACAAAATACACCTTATCGGTGCTGTACATGTTGCCGCGGTAAGGCTGATTAAACCACACGCACCATAGATAACCGGTATCGTCTTTGGCCCGCCATGTAGTTATAGTTAAACCCTGCCGGGGTTTTTGTGTATTGGCACTACCAACAAAAGACACCACAAAGGAGGCATCCTCCCCATCCACGGCATTGACCACTTTTTTTATACCGTTCCATACCTCATAATCCCTTGGAAAATGCTGTAGCGCGTCCCCCATCGTCTTTATCCCCAACCTGGTCAAACGCGCAGCCTTTTTTGGCCCGACACCTTTTATAAACTGCACGTCCTGTTTTAACACATCCATGACCTGTTTACACCTCATCACAGCAAAACATCATCCATTACTTTTAAGAAAAATTATATCATAAAACTTTTCCACATTATTTTAAAAGATGGCCGTCAAATTCTCTATCATATCATCAGACAAGTCTACCCTCTTAAAGCATTATTAAAAAACAAAAAGCCGGATATGCCGGCTGTTCGTGCTAATATCTCGAATGCATAGCATCATTATGCCCTTATTCTACTGATATGATGTAATAATACAACGGTTGGCCGCCAAAATGGACTTCCACCTCAACGTCGGGATACTGGCTTGATACAAAATCGGCTACGCTTTGAGCATCTTGAGCACTTACTTGTTCCCCATAATACAGGGTGACTATTTCGCTGTCTTCAGTTATCATATTGTTTATAAGTCCTTTGGTTACCTCGTTTATATCTTTACCCACTACACTTATCTTGCCATCGATCAAGCCTAAAATATCGCCCTTCTGTATGCTCATACCATCGAAACTCGAGTCCCGTACAGCATAGGTCACCTGTCCAGTCTTCACCGAGCTTAACGCCTCGGTCATGCGCTGGACATTGGTCTCAGCATCCATATCTGGATTGAAGGCCAGCATGGCCGCTATGCCCTGAGGAATAGACTTGCTGGGTATAACGTAAACCTTCTTGTCGCTTATCTGCTGCACCTGGGAGGCAGATAGGATTATATTGCTGTTGTTGGGGAGTATAAATATCTCTTTTGCTTTCACCCTCTCCACAGCCCTCAGTAAGTCATCTATACTGGGATTCATGGTTTGTCCACCTTCGACCACAAAATCAACCGCCAAATCCTTGAATATAGAAGAAATCCCTTCTCCCATTGCAACTGCAATTACTCCGAACTGCTTCTCTACAGCGTCATCCTCCGGCTTTGATCCCTCTCTACCAATTTCGTTTATATGCCTATGCTGCTCCCTCATGTTGTCTATTTTTATGCTGGACAGCTCTCCATATCTTAAGCCCAGCTGCAATGCTTTCCCAGGCATATTGGTGTGTACATGTACCTTAATTATGCTGCCATCGCGTATCACCAGCACAGAATCCCCCAGCTTGTTCAATCTCTCTTTGAGGTTTTCCTCGTCCCCTTCTTCCACATAAGGATACAAGTTCTTTATGAGAAACTCAGTGCAGTATCCGTATTCTATATCTTCCTGAGGCTGCATCTCAATCTTGGGAGCCGCTGAATAGGCCTCATCCACCACAGCCACACTGTCCAGCTCAAAAGCCCCTTTAAGTGCGCGGCTGGCACCTATCATGATATACAAAAGGCCCATACCGCCGGCATCAACCACGCCCGCCTGTTTGAGTACCGGAAGCATCTCAGGGGTTTTGTCAAGTACATTCTTAGCCACCTTTATGATCTCCTTATAAAATTCATTAAAGTCCTTGTGAGTTCGGGCAATCTTTCTAGCTTCCTCGGCTGTGACTCGAGCAATTGTGAGCATTGTACCCTCAACCGGCTTCATGACAGCCTTGTATGCGGTATCCACGCCTGCCTGCAAGGCTTCTGCATAGTCACTGGTGGTAACCTTTTGATGGCCCTGCAATGCCCTGGCAAACCCCCTAAACAGCTGGGACAGTATAACCCCTGAATTTCCCCTGGCTCCTTTAAGTGCTCCGCTGGCCAGGGCATTTACCACTTCCGCCATACTGTCCGAACGAGCACCCTGTACCTCCTTTGCAGCTGCCAGCATAGTAAGCGACATATTTGTACCGGTATCGCCATCTGGAACAGGAAACACGTTTAAGGCGTTTACAGCCTGCTTGTGCTTATCCAAAAACTGAGTGGCAGACAGAATCATCTCCTTCATCTTGGCTGCATCAATGAATTCGCACCTCAACTTCTTGTACCTCCTTCAGTCAGGGTAGATCATACTCTTATGCCCTCTACGTTGATATCCACCCGTTTTACGCTCACGCCGGTAAAGTTTTCTATGTTGTATTTCACCGTTTCCATAACATTTCTGGCTACAGTAGCTATGGAAATTCCATATTCAACGATGATATACAAGTTTATGTAAACTTCATTGTCCTGTGTATAAACCTTTACACCTCTAGAGAGGTTTTCCAACCCCAGCAACTCTACCAACCCGTCAGTGGGACGTTTAGCGGCCATCCCCACAATGCCATAGCACTCCATAGCCGATATCCCCGCCAGCGTCGCCAGCACCTCGTCCGCAATTACAATTTCCCCCAACGAGTTTTTCTTCCTAGCAGCCATTAATTTGCCTCCCTTCTCTTCACCAACGAAAATTCTACTACCATTCTATAATATGACAGCAAATCATGCAATAACATTTATTTTTTTAGCTTTTTGGTTTCTTGCAAAACCCAAAGCTTAATGGTACAATATTATTGTTTTTAAGCAACGGCAGTAGCGGATATATAAAGGAGGAGGTGTAAAGGCCATGTCGAGGACCTGTGACATATGCAAGAAAGGGCTATTGTACGGAAAAGCAGTAAGCCACTCCAACCGTAGGACCAATCGCAGATGGTTACCTAACCTTCAAAAAGTGAAAGCAATCGTCAATGGTGCTCCCAAGACCATCAGGGTATGCACCACTTGCCTTAAATCAGGAAAGGTACAAAGAGCGCTATAAAGCGGAGTTATCGCAATCAGATGGCATAAACTTTAACAATTAAAAAAACGTGCTATCACGCACGTTTTTTTAATTATAAACAACCATAAGTATTAACAACCTTTCAACCTGTCCTCATTTTCGTTAACTTTTTTACCAACTTGCCCAGCAATTTGGGCAGTTTTATAACATATATCCTGGTAGCCACCCCCATCACCTCACTTCCTCAAGAGGATGACACCTATGGCTATCATAACGCACCCCAGCAAAAACACCCACATCCACAACGGCACCCATATTATTAGGAGGAGTGTACCTGCAACGATAAAGAGTATCCCCAAAACAATCCTGGCCGTATTATTCCTCTTTTTAGGACAAAACCTCACGATCAAACTGCTCACTTCCCCACCTGCACGGAAATTTGACCTTCTCCCCTTCAATTAACATTATATGCTGCTTGCGGCATGCAGGTGACTTGCCAAGAATCAATCCCGTGCCATTACCACTATTACCCAACCCGAACCAACATGTACCTCTGCCTTGGGTTTTATTAATACGTTGCTCACCCCGTAAGGAAAATCCAATGGCAAAACGCCATCTACTATAGGATATTTAAGCCCCTCAGTGCGCGATATCCTCACATCGCCGCTTAAGGGGAGTAGCGAAACTATTTGACCTACCTCTCCCTCTATCTCCACCTTTCCGCTGCAAACCATCACAACGTTATGCGAATCCAAAATCTGGGCCTTTATTCCGCGTTTTGCCAGCCTGTAAAGCATTAACATATTGGCATAGGAGTGGTCCCACCTGCTTCCAAAGGCACCTAATAAGAATACCTGGCTGGCTCCCATCTCTACGGCCGTGTCAACCGCTATCTGCATATCTGTTTTGTCCTTGTCTGTAGGATACCGTTTAACCGTAATACCATCCATACTATATTTGTGTAACACATCGTAAGTTAACGAATCGAAATCCCCTACTATCAAATCAGGGACAAGGCCCAGCTCCAGCGCATGCTTTAAACCACCGTCAGCACAAATTACATAATCTACTTGCGGCAACATGGCTTTTACCTTTTGTATATCCTTAACCTCTCCATTAGCAATTATTAAAAACCTCACGATATCGCCTCTCGCCTCATGGCCTCTATAATGCCTTTTATGTCTTTAGCGCCAAAGACAGCAGACCCGGCTACTATAACCTCGGCCCCCGCTTTTACCACATCTCTGATATTGTACAGCCCGATTCCCCCATCCACCTGTATACTAAAATTGGCACCGTATGCGCTGCGCATTTCAACCAGCTGCCTCAGTTTCCCCATCATGGCAGGAATAAATTCTTGGCCGCCAAACCCCGGATTTACCGTCATCACCAATACCATATCCACATCTCCCAATATGTATTCCAGCATGCTTAAGGGTGTAGACGGGTTTAAAGCAACAGCAGCCTTTACGCCCAAGCTCTTTATATAGTGTATCGCCCTGTGAAGGTGGGGCAGCACCTCAGCATGTACAGTTATGCTGTCAGCCCCTGCTTCCACATAGGCATCCACAAATGTCATAGGGTTGTCCATCATAAGATGCACATCAAAAGGCAGCTTGGTATAAGGGCGTATGGCTTTGACCACCAGAGGCCCTATGGTGATATTGGGCACAAAATGGCCGTCCATGACATCGATGTGTACCATGTCAGCACCCCCCTGGTCCAGCCTCTTGACTTCCTCACCCAGCCTGGAAAAATCCGCTGAAAGTATTGAGGGGGCTATCTTGATCATTTCTGCTCCCTCCTCTTTTCGTATATGTCCTCCAAAATTCTGATATACCGTTGGTAGCGCATCTCATGGATCCCACCTTGCTGCACTGCCTGCTTTACCGCACAGTGAGGTTCGCGGTAGTGCATACAATTTGGGAACCTGCATTGATCAGCATATGGAACGAATTCCTCATAATAGAGTTGAACCTTCTCGAGTTGCATGAGGTCCACCTCCAGAGCGCTAAAACCAGGGGTGTCTACCAACATCTTGCCATCAGGTAATACGAGAAGCTCTACGCTCCGGGTGGTGTGTTTACCCCTCTTGGTCTTCTCACTTATATCCCCCACCTCGCGCGATATATCAGGATAGAGCCGGTTGATCAGCGATGACTTGCCCACTCCCGACTGCCCGGCAAATGTGGTAATACCGCTGTACAACCCGCGCTTGAGCTCTTCAATGCCAGTCCCATCTTTACACGATATGCAAAAAATTTGGCAGCCCGAACGACGATACTGCTCTTCAATAGCCTTTATTTCAGACTCGCCCTCGGCTAAATCTATCTTGTTTATCACTATGAAAGGCTTTACTGAGTGCATCCTGGCCGCCAATATGAGCTTATCCACCAAAAGCAAGTCTGGATCAGGGTGTTTGACTGAGATGACAATGCCAAGATTGTCAATGTTAGCCACGCATGGGCGCTTAAATTGATTTTTCCGCGGCAGTATCGCCTCAATCACTGCATCCTTAGCGTTGACTTCTACTACATCTCCCACCATAGGAGTAATGCCCTGTTTGCGGAACTTACCCCTGGGGAGGCACCGCAACAGGCTGCCGTTTAAATAGACATCATAGAATCCACCTACTCCTTTGACTATGATCCCCTTCTCCATCAACCTGCATCTTCCCTTTTTGTAAAATCTACCTGAATTTCCTTTACCGGTTGTCCATCTATATATATAATGTAGCGTACAACGCCTGAACCTTCAAGGCTTATGGATATGATACCTTCAGCCAACGCGTGTTCACCTTCATACACCAGCTGCCCATCTGCCCTCTTTACCGTGACCTTTACGCTGCCATCCTCATCTTGGCCACTTTTGTACTGACTGAGGTCAATCTCTAAAACCTTGGGATAAGAGGGTACCGGTCCCAAACTCACCCACAACTCAACTTCGCTGCCTGGTTCCACCTTATTGCCTGGCTGTGGATTTTGCTTGTATACTATACCCTCAGGATATTCTTGATTGTAATCCTTGGTGACCTTGCCCACCACAAGGCCTATACCTTCTATTAGCTCACGGGCAATATCTTCTTTAAGCCCAACGTACTCTTGTACCTCAATCAGTTCTACATCCGGCTTTTTGCTTATGACAAGCACAATTTCGGTGTTTTCTACCACTTCGGTATTTGGTTGAATGCTTTGCCTGATTACTGTTCCAGGAGGTTTATCGCTTTCAACATACTGTGGAGGTCCTACTTCAAGCCCAGCATTCTCCAGCGCTATCTCGGCATCTCTCTGGGAAAATCCGACTACATTTGGCACTATTACTTTCCTGGGTCCTAGACTGACCACCACATTCACCGCTGAATATGGCTTCACCTTTATGCCCTCGGCCGGTTCCTGATAAAGTATTACCCCCTCCTCCTGGTTGCTGTTTTTCCTCTCGATAACCTTCATGACTAAATTGTGTTCCTGCAGCAATCTTTCGGCATCCTGTTCATTCAACCCTACTACCTTTGGCACTTCGACATCTTCCACTACAAAATGCTTCTCGTATATCTGACTGCCTATATAGTAAAATAGCGCTAATATGAGGATTAAAGGGAGTGCAATGAATAGAGGCTTTACCCATCCAAAACGCTTCCTTTTTTTCTCTTCAAAACCTTCTTGAAGCCTATTTTCAGCGTTAACCGGCTTGAAAACCTGCGTGGGCATATCGTTGCTGTCGCTACTGCGTATGACAAAACTGCCGTTGGGCTCTTTAAGCACCCTTTGTAAATCCTTTATCATCTCACCTGCACTTTGATAACGCTTATTGGGGTCTTTTTCTATAGCTTTCTCTATGACATCCTGAAGGCTTTTGGGAATATCAGGATTGAGCTCTCCCGGAGGCTTAACCTTTTCTTGAATATGCTTCAAAGCTACTGAAACAGCGGTATCGCCCTCAAACGGAACAGTACCCGTCACCATCTCATACAACACTATACCCAGAGAATAAAGGTCAGATTTGGCATCCACATGCCCTCCTCTGGCCTGTTCAGGTGAAAAATAATGCACTGAACCCATAACATTGGTTCCTGCCATGGTGACAGTGGCAGAGGTAACAGCTCGTGCTATACCAAAATCCGTAACCTTGACAGTACCGTCTTCGCTGACGAGTATGTTTTGAGGCTTTATGTCACGGTGTATGATACCGTTTTTATGAGCGTGTTTGAGAGCAGAACATATCTGGATGGCAATGCGAACAGCTTCCTCCCAGTCAAGCTTCCCTTTCTCACGAATATACTCCTTTAGCGTCTTCCCCTTGATGTACTCCATTACTATATAATATACGCCGTTCTCCTCGCCCACATCGTAAATGTTCACGATATTGGGATGAGAAAGGCTGGCCGCTGCCTGGGATTCCCTCTTAAAGCGCGCTACAAATTCCTCATCTTCCACCAGCTCGGGTCTGAGCACTTTAACGGCTACATGCCTTTTGAGCAAATGGCACTTGGCTTTATAAACGATGGCCATGCCCCCACTGCCGATCTTCTCTTCCAGCTCGTATCTCCCACCTAAAATCCGTCCCAGCAAAGGCTTCACCTCTTTTCCGTCGCACAGGAGTACTTGGCCATAACCACGGTCACGTTGTCGGCGCCTCCTGCTTCCAGCGCCATTTCCCCCAAACTCGAAGTAATTTCATCTAGCGACTCTGTAGAATAAAATAGATCTACATTCTTATTTAAATCCACGTGGTTGCTTAAACCATCAGTACATAAGACTATTATATCATTGTCTTCCAGTTCCACCTCGTAATAATCAACCGCCACTTCCTCAGCAGTACCCAAGGCGCGAGTGATGATGTTTTTTTGGGGGTGGCTGTCCATCTCTTCCTGAGTGATCTTGCCTTTTTCTAGCAACTCCTGAACCAGTGAATGATCCCTGGTAATTTTACTAACCGACCTATGGCGTATGAGATAGGCACGGCTGTCCCCTACATGGCCTATGCATACCCTGTGGTCAAAAAAATAGGCAAGGGTAAGGGTGGTACCCATACCCTTGTAAGCATCTACTGTCCTAGACTGATTGTATACCCTCCCATTGGCATGCTGAATGGATTTCAATACCAAGTCCCTGGCCTGCTCTATCGACATAACCTTGTGCGAATTCTTGGAATAATACTCAACTATTGCCTCGACCACCATGCGGCTAGCCACATCCCCAGCATTGTGACCACCCATCCCATCGGCCACCATCATCAAATTTTTTACCTGCGCTCCAGCAGTGGGGATAAAAAAGTAGTCTTCGTTGTTCTTTCTCACCTTACCTGGATGGCTGTAAGCACTAAATACCAACCTCACGTCCCCCTCTCACCTCTCACCTCTCAACCTCAGCCTGCTTAATATAACTCCTTCTGAGTTGGCCACAGGCACCCTCTATATCAAGCCCCAGCTCCCTACGCTTGGTAACAGCAATCCCCTGGGATTTCAATACCGAAACAAACCTTTCCACAACAGCCGGTGAACTACGCTTGTATCCCACTCCTCTGACAACATTCAATGGAATGATATTCACATGGCACGGAAAACCTCTTAGCTTTCGAGCCAATTCAATAGCATCCCTCTCGCGGTCATTCAAATCGCTGATCAAGGCATATTCAAAAGTCACCCTTCTACCTGTCTTTTTAAAGTAATACCTGCTGGCTTTAAATATCTCGTCAATCGAGTATGCCGAAGCAACCGGCATAATAAGCTTCCTCAACTCGTCATTTGGAGCATGAAGTGAAACAGAGAGGGTAATGGGTAACCCCTCTTCCGCCAAGTCCATCATTTTGGGCACAAGCCCACAGGTTGACAGCGTAATCCTGCGATAACTCATGTTGAGCCCCTGGGGGTAATGCACCATCTTAATGAATTTGACGGTATTATCGTAATTATCTAGTGGTTCACCTATGCCCATTAGCACTATATTGCCCACCCTGCGTTCCCCGGAATTTTCAAGGTCACTGTTCACCTCTATAACCTGCGCCAGCATCTCTCCTGCCGAAAGGTTGCGAACCAACCCTCCAATGGTGGATGCGCAGAACTTACACCCCATCCTACACCCAACCTGGGTGGAAAGACAAAGGGAATTGCCATAGTTATACCGCATCACTACGCTTTCAATCGTATTACCGTCCTCAAGCAAAAACAAATACTTGGTCGCATCCCCAGCACGTGATGTGCGCTTATCCAGCATCCTGAGATTTACTATATAAAACCGCTCTGCCAAAAGCTCGCGCAAAGCCTTTGGCAAATCGGTCATCTCATCAAAACTCTTTACACCCCTGTGGAGCCACTGAAGTATCTGCTGAGCCCGGTAATGCGGCTGCCCCAACGCCTGTACTGCTTGCTGCACTTCCTCAGACGACAAACTCAAAATATCCTGCTTTCCTTCCATGGTCACCCCATCCTTTTTAGCCTGGCAATGAAAAAACCATCTATTCTATCCCTGGAAGGGATGAGCTGAATCATTCCCGGTCGAATGACCGAATTTTTCAACCCTTCCGGTAATAAATGCGTAAAGTCATCCAATGTAAAGTGGGGATTAGACTGCAAAAACCTCTCAATCACCCTCTGATTTTCATCTACATTCATAGTGCATGTGCTGTAAACCAGCACACCCCCTGGTTTTACATAGCGAGAACAGGTGGAAATTATGCGGCCTTGCAGGGCATATAGCTCATGAAGCCCTTCTGGCCTTATGCGGTTTTTTATATCAGGCTTTTTGTATATAACCCCCCATCCGCTGCACGGGGCATCTATTAGCACACGATCAGCCTGCCCCTCAAGGCCTGCCCGAAACTCTGCGGCGTCTTGTATCATCGGCTCAACGATAGTAGCTCCCAGCCTGGTGGCATTAAGCATTATCAGTTCAACCCGTTGAGGATGTACATCCCATGCCAGTATACGCCCTTCATTTCCCATAAGCTCAGCCATATACGTGGCCTTGCCCCCTGGAGCGCTGCATGCATCTATAATAAGCTCGTTCTTCTGGGGCTCAAGAACGCGGACAACCAACATGGAGCTCTCGCCCTGCACCGTGAAAAAGCCTTCCGCATACAGGGGGTTGGTTTCAATATCGCCAACAAACCGAAGCCTTAAAGACTCGTCCTTCATATACAGACCATCTTCAAACTGGATGCCCTGAAGAGCGAACTGCTCTTTGAGCTCATCCTTCGTGATCTTGTTTTTATTGATTCTTACTGTAACACAATTTTGATCACCTTCAACAGGCATCATCAAACCTTCTGCCACCGTTACACCGTAGTCACTAATCCACTTTCTTACAAGCCAAGAAGGATAACTATAGGTAAGCGAAAGGCTGAGCACAGGATCGTTTTCCTTTGAAGGAAAAGAAATATCATGCTTGTGCCTTACTACGTTCCTCAGCACGCCGTTTACAAAGCCAGCTAAAGTCTTATTGCAGTATTTCTTGCACAGCTTGACCGCTTCATCACAAACCGCAAAGTCGGGCACCCTATCCATATACATGATCTGATAGCAGCCCATCCTCAATATGTTTACCACCCAAGGATTGGCCCGCTTTAAGCTGCAAAACTTGCTCAAAATCCAATCAATGGTGATCTGTCGTTCTAAAGTACCGTAAACGAGCTGGGTCACGAAAACAGCATCCCTGTTAGACAGCTTGGCTCTTCTCAAATGGTGCTTTAAGCTTATATTGGCATACTTACCGTCATGATTTACCTCTTTCAATATTTGCAAGGCAACATCCCTTGCAACATCTACTTTATTATCCATAACATTCGCTCCGCAATTCTTCATAAATGCTTTTATGCTATCTCCGACAATGCAACAACATCTCCTGTAGTCTACTGCTCTTTTTCTTCCCACAACTGAGACACTTCTGAAATCGGCTCACTCCTAAATACAGCCCCTACTTTTATAGGGTTACCCCTCAAAAATTCGACGTCCTCCATGACCTTTTTGCCTTCCACCTGTATTTTAATGAGGCGTAAAAAGCCCTCGCCACAAGCCACCACTAAGCCCTGATGCTGGTCTGCTGCCACCACCTGCCCAGGGATATAGGTCCCCAGTTTAGAGTATTCCCACTCCTGGACCTTCCATACTTTTATGCGCTGATCGTCTAAAAAAGTAAAGGTCCCGGGCCACGGCGTAAGCCCCCTTACCAGGTTTTTGATGCGTATAGCGCTCTGTGTCCAGTCGATATTGCCCATGGATTTATCTATTTTCTTGCAGTAAGTGGCCTTATCATGTTCCTGCGGCCGTCCTTCAGGCCGTCCATTCTCAAACATCTTCAGCGCCTCCGCTAGCGCCTGCCCACCCAGTACCGCTAATCGGTCATGCAATTCACCAGCCTGCTCATCAGGATATATAGGAATGCTCTTTTGGAGTATTATATCGCCCGTGTCCATACCCACATCCATGTACATTATTGTAATGCCCGTCTCGGTTTCCCCATCCATCAAGGCTTGCTGTATGGGGGAAGAACCGCGGTACTTGGGAAGCAAAGATGCATGAACGTTAACGCAGCCCAAAGGTGGAATATCGAGTATTTCCTTAGGCAAGATCTGCCCATAGGCAGCAGTGACTATGAGGTCAGGCGCTAATCCCCTTAATATTTTGATAAACTCCGGATCCCTTACCTTCTCAGGCTGGTAGACCGGTATGTTCCTGGCGGTTGCCCACTCTTTGACAGGCGGCGATGCCAGCTTTTTCCCTCGGCCCTTGGGCTTATCAGGCTGGGTAACAACCCCTATCAGCTTATGGCCGCTGCTTACAATGGCCTCAAGCGACGGTATGGCAAACTCCGGCGTCCCCATAAACACTATTTTGAGCACGCTTATCCCTCCACCAGCGTTCCCGGCACCACTTTATCGATGAACAGTATCCCATCCAGGTGATCGATCTCATGACACAACGCCCGGGCAAGCAACCCAGTCCCAGTGACCTCTATTTGTTCCCCTTCTCTGTTTAAGGCCTTTACCTTTACCCTTTCAGGGCGTATAACCTCGCCTCTTATCCCAGGGATGCTCAAGCACCCTTCTGCCCCCCGTTGCTCCCCCGAAGATTCCACAATCTCGGGGTTGATAAGCTCGATCAAGCCTTCGCCCACATCAATCACTACCACTCTCCGCAATATACCCACCTGTGGAGCTGCCAAACCCACCCCATCGGCATGCCTCATGGTTTCAGCCATGTCATCAAGCAGCTCTAAAACCCTTTTATCTATCTTCTCAACCGGTTTGGACTTTTTGCGCAACACATCATCCTTGCCGTATATCATAATTTTTCTTATTGCCAAAATGACCATCCCTTTCTATAGCAGACTCAATGGATGAAAATCCACAATGATGGTTTCCTTAACGCCAATAAACCATTCCAAATATTCATCCACCAGGCCATGATACGCCTGCCTGTATATGTCATCAGGCTTAATCCTGATCAACACATGCCACCGATATTTATTGTTAATTCTCTCCAAAGGAGCAGAATATGCACCTATCTCATCCAATCCCTGCTTCAACACATAGCTACCATCAATCCTTTGCTTAAGCCAGTCTTTACTATCATTGGCAAGCTTTATTACATCCTCTTCCTTTTCACCCATTATCAATATCCTGATCATGTGTGAAAACGGAGGATACATAAACTGCTTGCGTATTTCTATCTCTCTGCTGTAAAACCCAATGTAGTCATGCCTTGCCGCAAACTGTATGGCATAATGCTGAGGCTGATATGTCTGTATTATAACCCTGCCGCCATGCGGTCCACGGCCTGCACGGCCTGCTACCTGAGTGATCAGCTGAAAAGCCTTCTCAGGGCTACGATAGTCAGGTAAATTGAGTACAGTATCGGCTGCAATCACCCCCACAAGCGTCACACGTGGAAAATCTAGCCCTTTGGCAATCATCTGCGTACCTAGTAATATATCATATAGCCCTTCTCCAAATGCCTTCAAAATTCGCTGGTGTGCCCCTTTGGTAGAAGTAGTATCCATATCCATCCTTATTACCCGAGCTTGAGGGAATAATTTCCCGATTTCCTCCTCAGCCTTTTGCGTCCCTATCCCAAAATGCTTGATATACTTGCTACCACAGGCAGGGCAGACATTGGGATAGGGATGAATAGCTCCACAGTAGTGGCACTTTAAGCTGTTGTCATAAGCGTGATAGGTAAGCGATATATCGCAGTTGCTGCACTTTACCACAAATCCACATGAGCGGCACGAGACGAACTGGGCATAGCCCCTGCGGTTAATGAGCAGGATGGCCTGCTGGCCTTTTTGCAACACATCTTTCAAGGCGCGGTAAAGCGCACCGCTTAATATGCTGCGATTACCTAGCTCTATCTCCTTACGCATGTCCACAATTTCCACGGGAGGCAAGGGTTTCTGGTCTACCCTATACTTCATCTCTATTTTCTTGTATACGCCCTTTTGTGCCAGGTAATAATCGGTTATTGCGGGTGTAGCACTGCCCAGCAGTAACACAGCCCCCTCTAATTCACATCTCTTGCGAGCAACATCCACAGCGTGGTACTTGGGCTGCATATCCGATTTATAGCTGTCCTCATGGGCCTCATCGATTATGATAAGGCCAAGCCGCTCAAAAGGCGCAAAAACAGCCGAGCGCGCCCCTACCACGACATCAACCTGTTGGTTTCTAATCCTGCGCCATTCATCATACCGCTCACCCAAGGACAAGCCACTGTGCAGTATGGCCACACGCTGCCCAAAATGGCTTTTGAAGCGTTCCACCGTCTGAGGAGTCAAGGATATCTCGGGTACCAATACAATGACCTGTTTATTCAAGGCCAGAGCTTTTTGTGCAGCCTGGATATACACCTCCGTCTTCCCGCTACCGGTCACGCCCTGGAGCAGAAATTTGCCGTACCCCTTGATGAGTGCTGTCTCCAGCTCTTCAACAGCCTGCCTCTGCTCCTGAGTTAAAACCTTAGGTTGTATCCCTATATCCGGCTCATAAGCCCAGGGATCGCGGTACACCTCCTGCTGCTCTATGCGAATCCAACCCCGCTTTTCCAGGCTTTTTATGCTTGACAGGGGCGCTCTGGTCGCTGCCCTCACCTCTTCAAGCGGTATGCCATCCTGTTGAGCCAGCAACCTTAACACATCTGCCATATATTGCGACTTGCTAGCAATATAACTTATATGCTCCTCCACCAAATCTCCTGGGTCATTCAAAAATACCAACTTTTGAGCCTTTTTTTTAATGTTAGCCCTAAGCCCGGGAGGTACTATACACCTGATGGCATCTATAGTCAGACAGTGATATTCATCTTTCATCCACTCTATGAGAGGTATCATATGCCGAGGGAGTACGGGATAGTCATCCATAACTTTATTTATAGCTTTGACCCTCTCAGATGGTATATCGGTTTCAGACTCCAACATAATCACATAACCTTCCACCTTCCTATTTGAAGGGCCAAACGGCACCTGAACCCTTGAACCCACTTGAACCTTTTCCATTAAATCTTGGGGCACAAGATAAAGAAATACCTTATCAAGCGAGGGATGAGCCTGGTCAATTATCACACCAGCATACACCACTTCGCCCTTCACAAAACTCCCCCTCATCTAAATAAAAAGGGTACACACAAGGTACCCCTTTAATTTGACACCCGCCTCAAAACAGGGATGCGCTTTATAACCTCGTCTATTATCCTGTGTGCAAATTCTCTCTTATCCATTTGAGGAATGGCTATAACCTCGCCTTCACGGGTAATCAGTAAACCCTCATTTGTATTTTTCTCAAATCCTGCTCCATGGCGGGTTACATCGTTTGCCACTATGAAGTCAAGGTTTTTCTCTCGCATCTTCTTTCTGGCATACTCCTCAATATTCTCGGTTTCGGCTGCAAACCCTACCAGTATACGGTCGTCCTTGCGTCTGCCCAGTTCTTTCAATATATCCGGATTCTTTATCAGCGTCAAAATCAATCTCTCGCTGTCCTTTTTTATCTTGGTAGGACAGTAAGCCTCAGGACGATAATCCCCTACCGCCGCAGCTTTGAAGACTATGTTGCATGAGGGGAAGAGCTCCATTACTTTTTCAAACATCTCTTGGGCCGTCTCAACCCGGTGAAGCCTCACGCCTGGCGGCGGAGATAGTAATACCGGGCCTGACACCAGCTCCACGTCAGCTCCCCTTTCAGCACACGCAGCAGCAATGGCATAGCCCATCTTACCTGACGAAGGATTGCTTATAAACCGTACAGGATCCAGATATTCCCTTGTGGGACCCGCAGTTACAAGCACCTTTAAACCCTTTAAATCGCTCTTCCTCGAGAAATAATTATCTATCTCAGCAAGTATATCCTGTATATCGGCCAATTTACCCTCTCCGTAGTCCCCACAGGCCAGCCTTCCGGCAGCCGGCGGTATGAACATATATCCCTTGCTTCTTAAAAAGCTTATATTCTCCTGGACGATGGGATTGGTGTACATATTGGTGTTCATGGCAGGGGCAAATATGACCTGTGCTCTGGTAGCCATGATGGTAGTGGACAAGAGGTCATCGGCTATACCGTGGGCTACTTTACCCAAAATGTTGGCAGTGGCCGGCACCACCACCACCAGTTCAGCCCACTTTGCAAGGGATATATGGTCTATCTCCCAAGCCCCTGGCCTGGAAAACATGTCATAATAAACCGGATTGCCTGAAAGAGTCTCCAAGGTAAGAGGCTTTATGAATTCCATGGCATGGGCCGTCATTATGACTTTTACCTGAGCACCCTTCTTAACAAGAGAGCTTACAACTTCAGCCGCCTTGTATGCAGCAATCCCACCGGTTATGCCGATAAGGATCCTTTTATCCTTTAGAACTTCCATATCACTTTATACCTTCTTTTGTTCGCCTATATAATACTTTGCCTGCGTTTATTTCCTCAGTGGCAATGGTAACAGGCTTGCTGGACTTGGTCGAAATCAAAGGCTTAGCCCCTGCAACCAGCTGCCTTGCACGCTTTGCCACCGCCACAGCAAGGGTATAACGGCTGTCAACCTTTTTCATGAGGTCATTCAGCGACGGATAAAGCACTATCAACCCCTCCCTGTCAATTCTAAATACAGCTCTTTGTTTCGGTCCACACGGCATTTTTCGGCCAACACAATGGCCTCCAGCTTGGCCACAGCACTTTCTACCGTATCATTTAGGATAACGTAATTATACCGAGAAATATAGTTCAATTCCTCATAGGCGCTTTGAAATCTCTTATATATGGTCTCTGCATCCTCCGTCCCACGCTTTACAATGCGCCTCTTAAGCTCCTCCATTGAAGGGGGAATTACAAAGATGAACACCGCTTCTGGGAAACGCTCCTTCACCTGCAGTGCTCCCTGTATATCGATCTCCAGTATAACATCTCTACCGTCAGCCAGCTTTTCCTCAACAAATTTTTTAGGGGTACCGTAATAATTACCATAAACCTCAGCATACTCTAAAAATTCGCCATTTTCTACCATTTTAAGAAAAGTTTCCTTATCCCTAAAAAAATAGTTAACCCCTTCCTTTTCTCCAGCCCTGGGTTTACGGGTGGTCACAGACACAGAAAGTACGGCATGGGGATTTCTCTCAAGGTAAGCATTGCATATAGTACCTTTACCAGCACCCGAAGGACCTGATACCACTATCAGTAGCCCTTTACTGAACATGGTGAACCCCACTGCTTATCTTTACTCCTCTTCTTCCTCTTCAGACACTGTCGAAATAGAAGCCGTATTGTCTTTGGCATTGACACGATGGGCTACCGTCTCGGGTTGCACAGCAGACAATATGACGTGGTCGCTGTCGGTAATTATGACAGCTCGGGTCCTTCTCCCATAAGTAGCATCAATGAGCATACCCCTCTCCCGCGCCTCCTGTATGATCCTCTTTATAGGCGCCGATTCGGGGCTGACAATGGCTATAAGGCGATTTGCTGATACTATATTCCCAAATCCTATATTAACCAGCTTAATACTCATTACCCCACTCTCCTTTTCAGCCTTACTCTATATTTTGAACCTGTTCCCTTATCTTCTCTATTTCGCTTTTAATATCAACCACAAAGTTAACTATTATTAAATCATTGGCTTTAGAGCCGATGGTATTGACTTCCCGGTACATCTCCTGAATCAGGAAATCAAGCCGCCTGCCTACAGGTTCACTTGCTTCGAAAGCATTTCTAAACTGCTCGAGGTGGCTAAAGAGCCTCACTATTTCCTCCGTTATGCTACACCTTTCAGCAAAGTACACCACTTCCATGTTAAAGCGGTTTTCATCCAGCTCAGAGCCCTGTAGCAGCTCTTTGAGCCTGTTTTTCAGCTTGTCTCGGTACTCATCCACAACTTGAGGAGCTCTCTGCTCAATACACTTTACCATGGACTCTATTCTGCTTATCCTCACCAGCAAATCCTTCTTTAGGTTCTCGCCCTCTTTCCTGCGCATATCCTTTACCTGGCATAGCACCTGCTCCATAAGAGTTTTTGCCATTTCCCTGAGCGTCTCCTGGTCTTCCTCCACTTCATTGATGACAAAAGCCTCGGGTATATGAAGCAAAGACGATACGGAGATATCGTTGGGTAGATTTCGCTCCCGTGCCAGCTTATTAAAACAAGACAGATAAGCATCTACAAGGGGTTGGTTGACCTGTACATCGACAGCATCACTTCTATAGCTGGAATAGCTTACATTCACCTCCACCCTACCCCTTGACAAATGCTGTTGGACCATCCCTCTTATATCCTCTTCCAGGAAAGATAAGGTGCGCGGCAGTTTGACATAGACATCTAAAAACCGATGGTTCAGCGTCTTAATCTCTATGGACATCTCTCTTCCTTGGTCCTCTACCTTGCCTCTGCCAAACCCCGTCATGCTGTAAATCATATTACCGTCTCCGTTTCTTTGTTTTGTATTATAGTCTTGAAATTCCCAAATTATGACGGATTTATAAAAGCTGACTTTTAAAATTTAGGCTCTTTTTAATTCTACTACACTTTCGGAAGATTCAATCAGTATTATAACACAATTCATACTCATTAAAAACCGTCTTTTTTACGCCATCATGGTAACTTTTCTGAAAAGTTCAGCGCTTTATACAGATGATCTGCATCCGGTGCTTCGAGGGGAATGCGCCCCTCCTCAGTAAGCAACCATTTGTCAGTACCGTCAATAACCTTGCCTACCACCACAGCCTCAACCCCATTCTGATTGAGCAACTCAACCAGTTTCTTGCCTTCCGGCACTACTATCACCATGCAACCGCTGGAGATAAGCCTCAACGGGTCTATCCCGAAAAAGCGACAAATAGCTGCAGTCTCAGCGGCTATAGGTATCTTGCTTACGTCTATCTCAACCCCTTTACCCATAGCCTCGCTGATTTCCCATATAGCCCCCAGCACACCCCCTTCGGTTGCGTCATGCATCCCGTGTACGCCAAAAGAGCTGGCAAACCTGCCTTCCTTCATAACGCTGATGAATTTTATAAAGCCCTTTGCCTTTTCAATTAGTTCCTGAGAAAAATGACGTAGAAGCAACTCCTCCCTATCATGCGCCAAAATGGCGGTACCCTCCATCCCCGCTTTTTTGGTGACCACTATGTCGTCTCCCGGTTGAGCATTTGCAAAAGATATCACCTTTTCCTTCTTGACCTTGCCAATAGCTGTCAGGCACAGCACCATTCTGGAAACAGCATCCGTAACCTCTGTATGGCCCCCCAGAATATCTATCCCAAGTTCCAGGGCTGCTCGTTCAGCATCTGTTACCACCTGCTCAATATCTACAGCTCGGGCATCTGGCGGAGCTAGAATGGTAAGCGTCACTCCCACCACTTCCGCTCCTGTGGTCACTATATCGTTGCAACATATGTGAACCCCTATGTATCCCATTTGGCTGGAAGCCCCGGTTATTGGGTCGCTTGAGATTATACACAACTCATCGCCAAAATCCACTATGCTGCAATCTCTGCCTATACCTGGCCCCAATAACACATCCTTGCGCTTAATTGTTAACTTCGAAATAATCTGATTTTTTAAGAATTCATTTGATATTTTACCTATATTCACTTCTTTCCTCCGTTTAACACATAATTGCTTCAAATATTTGCTTATAATATTGTACCACTATTTGACTGAAAGTCAAACAGTTTTTAGGGCACAAAAAGCCCCAGCTTTCTCTAAGGGCAAAAAAAGAAGCGGGCCTTCATCAAGCCCGCTTTCCTATGCTTTTTATCTTTTATAATACTCCACAATTCCTTTGTATATGCCAGCAGCCACGTCCTCACGGGTCTGTTCATTGATTAACAACGCCCTATCGTTGGGGTTATTGATGAAGCCCACCTCCACCAACACAGAGATCACGTTGTTTTCTCTGAGCACGCTGAAGTCAGCCTTATAAGGAACAGTGTACTTCTTAGAAAAATTGGTAGTGACATTAAGCTGCTGCAGCAGAGTAGTGGCAAACCTTTCCCTTTCAGCAGCATTGTACCCTTTGTAGTAGTCTACATTGACGCCGTATGTGCCGTTGTAGGAATACGGCCCGTTGTCCCTGTAAAATACGCTGATACCTGAGCTTGATGTCTGCTCCTCTGTAGCAGTCGAGTTGCAGTGCAGAGAGATAAACAGGTAGTCATTCTGGTATTTCTGGCGTGTAAGGTCAAAGACTTCAACTAAATCGGAAGTTGCATATCTTTTTCCATTTATAAGCTGTCCTGCATATATGCCTACTCTGTCTGCTAGTTGAGGATTCTTTAAATAAACCTCGAACTGCTTTATTCTCTCACTGTACAAAGCAATTTTCTGGTTCAATTCATTTAACCTTTTGCTTAACACCTCAACCTCTTTTCTTAAAGAATTTATCTCTTCTTCCAACTTTGGTATTATTTCTGCCGGCTCTTTTGTAATTTTTTCAAGCAGAACTATAGCCTCTTCGGTTTTTTCTATATTTACCTCCAGTTCCTCTAATTGACGGGATATTAGGTCCAGCTGCGTTTTAGCAAGGTCCCTCTCAGCTTTTACTCTTACCAACTCAGAAGCCAATAAAGCTAAGTCTTCTTCATATTGTTTCACAACCATTACCAGAGAATTAATCTGTAAATCCACATCCTTAATTCTAGCGTCTAATACAGCCTCTTCGGTTTTCTTTTGTCCCAGTAGCGTTTCAGCTTCCTTTAATTTCAGCTGAATTTGTCCTATTTCTTGTATAATAACTTCTCTATTAGGATGGCCTTCCGGCAATTCATTAAGCTGCTTTTCCAAGGACTGTAGCCTTGACTTCAATTCGTTAATTTGCCCTTGAATTGTACTAATTTCAATAGTAAGCTTATCTTTTTGCTGTTGAAAATTATTTTTCTGGGAAAGAAGATCTTCCAACAACTTTTTATGCACATCCAATTGTTCCTTTTTAGTTTGATGTGCATCGTAGATGCTCAAATATAGCGAATCTTTTTGCTCAAAGGTTACCTTGACCACAGCCTGTTGAGATATTAAATTGCTCTTTTGAAGCTGGTACTCCTCTAAATTGCGTTTATATTCAATTAACGCTTTTTCTCGATCCCCAACAGCCAGTTCATACAGGGCCTTTTGTTGTTCTTTGTCTTTCATAGTTATTTCTTTCTCATACTTGTTTTTCTCTATATTTTCCTTTTCCTTTTTAAGAGAATCCAACTCAACCTGAAGAATATAGGTATTCACCAAGGCTGACCTGTAAAATAGAGAATAATACCTATCATCAGGTCTGGTAAGTATCACCGTGGCACCAGCTTCTTCCAATATACGTTTGAGCCTCAAAGCTATATCGAAGACTATGTCCTTTTCCTTGACAAGTCCGTAACCCGGATGTTCTCTAGTAGCCCCAGGATCTCCTCCATCCTTTGATTCCCCACCGTGTCCAGCATCCACAAATATCACCTTGCCGACTAATGTCCCCGGTATACCGTGAAATTGCGTAAAACCAGAACTGGGTTGCGGTGGCTGTGGTTCAGGCCCTGACTGCGGTTGTTGTGGTGGCAATGGTTCAGGCTCAAGCTGCGACTCCTGAGGTGGTTGCGGTTGTTGCGGTGGCTGTGGCTGAGGCTGCTGATTCTGCGGTTGTTGCGGTTGTGGCTGTGGATTCCGTGGCTGCTGTACAGGAAACAGCTTAGCAATGGTCTGTGGTCCCACTATACCATCTGCTACCAAACCGTTATCCTTCTGAAAAGCCATCACTGCTTGGCGCGTCTTTAAGCCAAAGACCCCATCTGCTACACCGCAGTTGTACCCCAGCTCATTGAGCCTCTTCTGCAGCGTCACCACTTGACTTCCCCTGCTGCCCAACTTTAGCGTCGTCGTTATAGGTGCAGTTGAGCTTCCACTTCGCGAAGGCAGCTCTGGTGCAAGTGTAGATGATGAGCCGCTGCTTCCAGAAGATCCGGATAACGTTTTAGCCAGCTTGGCCAGCGTTGCCGGGCCGGCTATGCCATCTTGCTTAAGGCCATAAGCTTTTTGAAAACTTTTCACAGCTGCTTCTGTTTTAGGCCCAAAAATACCATCAGCACTACCCTGCAAAAACCCTAGTTTTATGAGCTGCTGCTGAAGTTGCTGCACAGCTGATCCACGACTTCCTCGCCTCAACAAGGTTGCTCCCAATGCTTGCTGCGGGAGTAGTGCTGATAGCATAAGCACAACAAGCATACATGCCAAAACTCGTCTCCCCAATACCTCACCCCCTTCCCCTTATTAAATTTGTTATTACAGATTTACAAAACAAGAAATGACAAAATTACCATTATTATCTTATATTTGAACAGAAATCTACTAAAAATATTTAAACATAAATCTACTAAAAAATCAATATTTGAAGAATAGTAAATTGGACCTATTTTATGCCCAATAACTGTTTAAACTCTTCTTCATTTAATATGGCAATACCCAGAGCACGGGCTTTTTCCAGCTTGCTACCTGGATTTTCACCCACCACCACATAATTAGTCTTCCTACTCACGCTGCTTGAGACCTTACCACCCCTTTCCTCAATGAGGCGCGTTGCCTCATCGCGGGTATAGCTGCTCAATGTACCCGTCAAAACAAAGGTCAACCCTTTTAGCGACTCATCGCGACGCACCACGCCTGGCTGCTCCATAAGCACTCCGGCAGCTTTGAGCTTTTCTATAACCCTTATATTTTGCTCTTCATTAAAGAAAGCTTCTATGCTTTCAGCGATCTTATTACCTATCTCTTCAATCTCTAGGAATTCCTCTTTCTTGGCTTTCATGATCCTATCGATATGACTAAAGTGTTGTGCTATAAGTTGTGCGGCCCTTGCTCCCACCAGCGGAATTCCCAAGCCAAACAACAGCCGTGCCAGCCCCCTGTCTTTGCTCTGCTCAATAGCCTCCAGTAGGTTTCTGACCGACTTGTTACCCATCCTCTCAATTCCTATTAAATCTTCATATTTTAAGTAGTAAAGGTCGGCCACATCCTTGATTATTCCTCTATCAATCAGCTGATTTACCATAGCTGGCCCCAGACCTTGTATATCCATAGCATCCCTGGAGGCAAAATGGATCACCAGCCGTTTTATCTGTGCCGGGCAGGCGTTTCCCGTACATCTTGCTGCAACTTCGCCTTCAAGCCGTACAACATCAGCTCCGCATACCGGACAACGCTTGGGCATCACAAAAGGCTTCTCATTCCCGGTTCTTTTCTCCTTAACAACCTCCACCACTTCGGGTATCACATCCCCAGCCTTACGGATAATCACGGTATCCCCGATACGTATGTCCTTTTCCTTTATATAGTCCTCGTTGTGGAGGGTAGCGCGCGAAACTATAGACCCTCCTACCGGTACCGGGTCAAATACCGCAGTAGGAGTCAAAACGCCCGTCCTTCCCACCTGCACAATTATATCGCGTATCACCGTTTCCTTTTGCTCGGCAGGAAACTTATATGCAATGGCCCATCGAGGATTCTTAGTAGTAGCCCCTAGCATGTCCCTCTGCCGTAAATTATTGACCTTTATCACCAGGCCATCTATGTCAAACCAAAGCGAATGCCTCTTTTCATGCCACTCAAGGCAAACATCGATGACTTCGTCTATACGGCGCGAACGGTACAAAACAGGTGAAACCTTAAAGCCCATCTCACGCAGCAAGTCAAGAGCATCACAATGGGTTTCCGGCATTTGGCTACCCTCTATGTACTGAAGGTTAAATATGAAGATATCCAATGGCCTTGAAGCCGTCACACGGGGGTCAAGCTGCCTTAAGGAACCTGCTGCGGCATTCCTCGGGTTGGCAAATAAAGGCTGCCCCTCTTCTTGCCGCTGTTGATTTAGCACCTCAAAATCCCTTTTGGACATAAAGACCTCTCCCCTCACCTCAAGGGTAAAGGGCTTGAGAAGCCTTAAGGGAACGCTTTTTATAGTCTTTAAATTTTCAGTCACATCCTCTCCGGTAAAGCCATCTCCACGGGTAGCCCCCCGCACAAATACGCCGTTTTCATACCATAAAGCTACCGACAGCCCGTCTATCTTGTACTCCACGACATACTCGACATCATCGCCCACAACGCTTCTTACCCGACGATCAAAGTCTTTAAGCTCACCTTCGCTAAAGGCATTGGCCAAGCTAAGCATGGGCACCCTGTGCTGTACTGCTCTAAAGGCCTTTGAAGGCTGTCCCCCCACCCTCTGGGTGGGCGAATCGGGAGTAACAAGTTCAGGAAACACCTGCTCCAGCCAAGTCAGGCGCTTCATGAGAGCATCATATTCTTCATCGGAAATCACCGGCTGGTCAAGGACATAGTAATAATAGTCGTGCTTCCTTATCTCTTCCCTCAGCTTTTCTATCTCTTCCCTTGCCTGCTTTACGTCCATACACACCACCACACCATCTTACCTAAAGTTATTTTGCTATACAAATTAAAGCTTTTTAAGCGGAGCCAGATTGGCCATAAACTTCTTTATGCCGCCTTGCTCAAAAGCGATTTGAAGGCGAAGGTCATCACCATCACCGTCCATAGCAACGATGGTTCCCACGCCAAACCTCTGGTGTAGAACCTTATCCCCCAGCGCAAACCTGGAAGACGAGGCGCCAACAGAAGAATCCGCCTTTCCTTTTGTTGCCCTTGCCGGCAGGTCAAATCTGTCAGATGAGTCAATGCTTGTCCTCGATTTAAACACCAAATCTCCTCTACCAAAGGCATATCCTCGATCCACAGGCTCTACTAGATCTTCAGGAATCTCACTTAAAAATCGCGAGGGCATGCTCAACATGGAGCTGCCGTAAAGCGTCCTATTTTGAGCATAAGACAGATAAAGCCGCTGCTTAGCCCGGGTAAGACCTACATAACACAGCCGGCGTTCCTCTTCCAGTTCATCAGGGTTGTCCACAGCTCTAGACAGTGGGAATAACCCCTCTTCCATGCCGGCTATAAAAACGACCGGAAATTCCAGCCCTTTTGCGCTGTGCAGCGTCATGAGTACCACAGCCGACTCGTCCTCGCCTACCTGGTCCACATCGGATACAAGTGCAATATTTTCCAAAAAGTCTACAATATTTGCGCCTTCATTGGCCTCTTCAAATTCCCTGGCAGCAGAGATGAATTCCTTTATGTTTTCCAGGCGCGCTAAAGCGTCCATGGTACCTTCGCTCTCAAGCTCTTTTACATATCCCGTTTCCTCCAGCACCGTGTTGATAAACTCCACTATCCCCATGGTATCCTTCAATGCAATAAGCCGTATTATGAGATCAATAAACGCCTTCACGCTGGCAGCAGCCCTGCCTGATAGCACCCCGTTTTTATCAAGGTCTATGGCAACGCCAAACATGCTTTCCCCCATATCTACTGCCGCTCTCTCAAGCGCTTCTATGGTGGCAGGCCCTATCCCCCTTTTGGGAACGTTTATTACGCGCTTTAAGCTCACATCATCAGCGGGATTTACAATGACGCGCAGGTATGCAATCACGTCCTTTATCTCTTTGCGGTCGTAGAACCGCAATCCCTTATATATACGATAGGGAATGCCATACTTTATCATGGCCTCTTCCAGCACGCGCGACTGAGCATTCACCCTGTAAAGCACTGCAAAATCTCCCGCCTTGTATTCCTCCTGCTGCATCAAATCCTTAATCTTACGGCATATGAAATCAGCCTCATCGTGCTCATCATATGCCTGGTAAATTCTTACCTTTTCTCCCTGCTTATGCCTGGTCCATAGCTTTTTTGGCTTTCGTCCCCTGTTATTCTTTATCACGTTGTTGGCGGCATCGAGTATTGTCTGAGAAGACCTGTAATTCTCCTCCAGCTTGATGACCACTGCATCTGGAAAATCCTTTTCAAATTCCAGGATGTTTCTAATATCGGCCCCGCGCCAGCCGTAAATCGCCTGGTCATCATCCCCTACAGCGCATACATTCCCATGAAACTCTGATAACATCTTTATGAACATGTACTGAGCCATGTTGGTATCCTGATACTCGTCAACCAGTATGTACTGAAACTTCTTTTGATAATAATCCAGCACATCAGGCCTTAAGCGAAAAAGTTCCACAGTTTTGTTTATGAGGTCACCAAAATCCAGGGCACAATTCTTTTTAAGCTTAGCTTCATAAAGCTGATATATTCGGCCTATATTCTCTTCTCTATAGCTATAAGCCCTGCTCATATACTCCTGAGGTCCTATCATCTGATCCTTGAGCCGATTTATTAAATCCCTTATCTCTTTGGGTTGATAATACTTTTCATTAAGGTCTAGCTCTTTGACGCAGTCCTTAATAACCGTCAGCTGGTCTGACTCGTCATATATCACAAAGTTTCGTGAATAGCCCATCTTGTCGATCTCCCGCCTTAGTATCCTGACGCAAGCGGAGTGGAAAGTGCTGACCCATATGTCATGGGCCGCTTCCCCCACTATATTAACTATCCTTTCCTTCATCTCTTTTGCCGCTTTATTGGTAAAAGTAATGGCAAGTATGCTGCCCGGCAATGCAACTCGGTAGCGTAGAAGTTCATATATGCGCTCAGTAAGCGGAAGTACCTTCCCACTCTCACGGCACAAACTCAAGTATTTTCCCATAGCATCTATATCCTGCACGCTTAAGCCCTTGGGCACATGGTCACTACCGTATGCACACCCAAACCTAAGAAGGTGTGCAATTCTATTGACCAGCACGGTAGTCTTACCTGAGCCGGCACCCGCCAACACCAGGAGAGGCCCCTGTGTGGTCAGCACTGCTTTCCTTTGCATCTCATTTAAATGCTGGTACTGCAGCTTAATTATTTCATCCCTCAAGGCACAAAACCTTTTCTTTATATCCTCTGTCATAACCTCTTCACCCGCTGTTCTAAATTGCCGCTTTAGAGCGACTGCTAGTTTGCTTTATTACTTTTTATCCACGTCCTCATGTACTGCTGCCTTCGGTTTAAACAGTAACCCTTTGATATCGGCCCTCAACTCTATCTCCGCAGAAAACACCTCTTTCTTTTTTGTAACAGCCGATACACTTGCTGTTCTGAAACCTATATCCATTCCTACTGTTATCGGTTGTATGTAGGTTGTGGTATTGTATAAAAGGTAGTTGACTTCTTTCAACCACAAGGGTGATAGAGCATAACAAAAAGCTAAGTATGCACCTCGCCAGTCTCTACTTTTTAGATATCCTATCAAGTACAATATTATATCCGTCCGACCCGTAAAGCAAAAATCTGTTAACCCGGCTTATGGTGGCGGTGCTGGCTCCCGTCTTTTCAGCTATCTCGCTGTAAGTCTTCTTCTCTTTAAGCATCCTGGCCACCTCCAGCCGCTGTGCCAGGGATTTGATCTCACTTACGGTACACAGGTCCTCAAAAAAGCGGTAGCACTCCTCCATCGTCTCAAGGCTTAGTATAGCCCTAAAAAGCTGATCCACCAGTTCATCCCTGATTTTTGAACGGTATTCCATTTCCCTGGCCCGTTCATCTAAACGGTACATAAGCACCCGTTTAGAAGGTTGGGGTATTTATAGTCCGCCCTTACAGCCGTTCCACCCCCAACAGGCGGTATTTGGAACGGGCTTGCATGCGAAAATATTTTAGCCCTCTGTTTAATACAGCACTCACGCGCAATGTATAATAACCATTGCTTCACCTAAAGTTTAAGATGTTTAAAGCGTTTTTCAAGATAGATGAAAGTATAAATCTCAATTTACATTAAATTAAAGCAACTGTGGAATTACTTTTTTAGGCATTTTATCCTTTAAAAACAATCACATTTCACTCTGAGGCTTTCATGCCTTCGATTTCATTTAGGGATAGTTGACAAAAAACAATCACATAACCTTGGTATCTCGCATATAGATATAATAATACAGCACCTAAAAGGAGGGAAAGCTAATGACATACATCGTTCAGCCAGGCGATACCCTCTACAAGATTGCACGGAAATTCAACACCACAGTAGAAGCCATCCTAGCTGCAAACAACATACCCAACCCAAATCGGATATATCCAGGACAACTGATTGAAATCCCTGAAGAACCTGCCCCTCCCACGAAAGGGTTCTACTACATCGTCCAGCCTGGCGACACGCTATATAAGATAGCACAGAGATACAACATACCGCTAGCTGAACTCATAAGGGCTAACCAAATTCCGCCTCCATATATCATTTATCCTGGCCAAAGGATATTCATACCAGGCGTTGAACCCCCTAAACCCCCACCGGGCGGCAAGGTGTACATCGTGCAGCCTGGAGATACCCTTTACAGCATAGCAGAAAAGTTCAATGTACCACTGGATGCATTGATTCGCCTCAACAACATTCCACGCCCTGACCTCATTTACCCCGGACAAAGGCTGCTCATACCTGCTCCCACAAGCAATATCCAAGAAGAACCCAAATAAAAGGGTTCTTCTTTATTTTAGCACATTGTACAAGCTTAGAAAAGGAATCAAGTGCAGAAAAAAATAAAGTGTCCGAAGACACTTTATTTTTGCTCGCTCACCACCTGAAGTTTTGAAACCGACACCTCATATGCTATTTTATCCTGTATCTCGCCGTTTGGCAGTTTCTTTTGATAAGGCCGGCTCTGGATTCTACCCCATATCCTGATACGCTGCCCCACCGCAAGATTTTCAGAAAACCGCGCATTCCTCCCCCACAATATGACAGGGATATAGTCGGATTTATTATAGGACCTGTTGACAGCCAACAGCACATCGGCTATCTCCCTATTAAGCGGTGTGGTCCTATAAACCGGTGGTTTACATATATACCCATCAAGGTAAATCTGATTTGGATTTCTTATCCCTCGATACTCCTCCTCCTTCATGGATATGTCCTTTGCAAATACCGTAAGTATCAACCTGTTTTTCCCATCAATGTACTTGTTGTATGAGCGAAACTGTCCCTTTATTACAACTTTAGCCCCCACTGGAAGCGTGCCTATATCAATAAGTCTTTCAGATACTGTGACGGGTATAACATCGACATAACCACTGAGCCTGGGCACCGCCAGGGTGAAGTTATAGAAACCTTCGCCGTATATCTCGTGGGCAAAGACAGGCGGAGAGTCAACCGTCCCAGCTACCAAGACCTGGTTGTTTTCCGAAGTGTGTTCCAACATTATATCCTCTCCCTTCTCGGTATCATTTCATCCCCAATGCTTCATACTTTGTCATCTAAATTATAGCTATTCAATTGATGGGTGTTTTATTCGCTCACGTGCCCATTTTCCTTTGCCTACCCGTGTGGTCTATATAGTAATTATCCTTGTAAATAAGTTCTGATACCGGAACAATGGTGTAACCGTTCTGAATAAGATGATCCAATATGAGAGGCAAAGCCTGCACGATGTATTTGGCGTTGTTGTGGAAAAGCACGATGGAGCCATTACGCACCCTCTTGGTCACCTGATTAAACATGTGCTCAACGCCGTATTCCTTCCAGTCGAGGGAGTCCACATCCCACTGAATAGGATAATACCCCATCTCCCTGCATGTCAGGATTAGCCTATCGTTGTAGTCTCCAAAGGGCGGCCTGAAAAGCTTAACTGCTCGATCACCTGCCAGTTCCTCTATCTTCTTCTGCGTGGTCTCAATTTCCATCCGGATTTGCTGGCTGCTCAGCTGAGACATATGCGGGTGGGTGGTGGAATGATTACCTATCTCATGGCCTTCCGAAGCAATCCTCTTTACCTTTTCGGGATACTTATCAATCCAAAAACCTACCAAGAAAAACGTCGCTTTGATATTCCTCTTTTTCAATATATCAAGGATTTCATCGGTGTATTCGGCCCCCCAGGCTGCATCAAAGGATATGGCAATCTTCTTCTCATCGGTCTCCACCGAGTATATAGGCAGTTCCCTCTTGGTGTTTAAAAACACGCTTATGACATCATACTGTGTGGTCTGGGTATATACTATGGAGATTATAACCAGCACAAGCACCACAAGCGTGCGTATGGCCTGTATTCTGGATACGTATATGACCCTCATTAAAAAGCACCTCGCTTACAACACCTTGCTATTAATTTATTGCATTTAAGTAAAGTATATGACAGAAAAGAGCAGGAACTGAACATGTGTTTTGTTCAGCCCCCGCCATGCAGTGGCATATGAAATTTTAGACTTCCGAGTTTTTTATATTATAACGCTGAAATAACTCTTTTGGCTCTTCGACATCAGGACAAGTTTCGTATAATACCAATGAGTCTAGGTCAAGACATCTACTGGTATCATAGTTGCCTTCTATATCCCAAGCTAAAGTTCCATTTAGTGCTGTATAGATCTCCATAAACGTTTTTTTGTCTTTGAGTTTTGTAAATACCCCTTTATTAATGATTTCTTTCGCATCATATAGCTTTATCGAGCCGTCATCAAAATATATATATATAAACTTTATAATCTTCCGTAGGAATTACCTGAACTACTTCCGGGAAATAATTATTATCCATTTTCACTCCTCCTTTAAACTCAGACTAAAGGGGCTATTCTGTTTAATGGTTGATACATCTTAGCTAACTCCCAATTTTGCATTAATTCATCTTTATGCAGCTCTAGATCTCCCCATGCCAATACCAACTTTAACTGTCTCTTAGAGTAAAGCAGTTGGATATGGTAGAATGGGTCGTAGTCTTATTTGCATCTATTTCCATCATTCCTTTAATTGAACTGTACAAGATGATAAAAAACGTTGTATTAAAAAAGTGATTAAACTTAGTCCAATACTACAATGTTGATTTATCAAAGACCCTACCTTTGTCTAAAAACAACCATAACCCTTTCTTTATCCTTCATTCCACCTGAAAGGGCTAATTAGCATGCAGGGTCTCATCCTTGCACTCCGGTTCAGCGACGCCGTGCCACCCCAATCGGTATGACACGACCGCGGGTCGCCCCACCTCCCATATCCATTTACATTTATTAAAAAGTATGTTATTCTTTTAAAGAAAGATGGTTCATCTATGGTATGTGGGGTGATGAGATGTTGTGATTCTGAGAAAATTCTTGCATTATATAGAAGTTATTATAATTCTTACAGTATTTTGGGTTGTAATTAATGAAAAAATTACTTTTATACAGGTTGTTTCTGGTATTGTTTCGAGTTTTATTGCAATACTTTATACTGAAAAATATTTGCTTAAGCAGGACTATAAAAAACTTTATATTTTTAGTTTAAGAAACTTTATAAAATATCTTGCCTATCTATTTGTTCAAATTTATGCATCCGGGTTTACCGCTATTTACAGGATGCTTACTCACAAAATTAATGTTGGAATTATTGAATATGAAAGTGGGTTGGATAACGACTTTCTGCTCTGTATTCTTGCCAATTCAATTACCCTGACTCCCGGAACTGTAACCGTTGATAAAAATGGAAAAAAGCTGAAGGTGTTGTGCTTGAATTGTCCTGAAGATGGTCAAAATTTGTTGCAGCAAAACATAAGGGTTAAATTTGAGAACCGTTTGAAGGGGGTAACTGATGAGGTTTGAGAACATCGTTCTCATGGTATTGACGATTTTGGGGGTAGCTTCTCTTGTCAGGGCTATTTTGGGTCCTACTGTGTGGGACAGAATTTTAGGGGTGAATTTGCTGTCTTCAAAAATTGTAATGGTTATAGTGGTGTTCGCTTTTTTAGTCAATAAATCATATTTGCTGGACATTGCTATTATATACGCGCTGTTCGGCTTTGTTGGTATTGTGATGATTTCGAGGTTTATTGAGAAGCGAGGTGAGTTATGAGGGAATTAATAGGCAACATACTGATTGTTGTGGCTTTGGTGTTTATATTTTCAGGAGTATATGGACTTTTTAGATTTAAAGATTTTTATCCCCGCATTTTAATATCTTCAAAAGTGGATACCGTAGGGCTGATTACATTGATGCTGGGTATTGTTGTAAAATCGGGTTTAAATTTTTTCAGTTTAAAAGTGCTTATAGTGATGGTGTTGTTTGTTATAACCAATCCGCTTTCAACCCATTCAATAGCCCGATCTGCGTATAACAGTGGCTATAAGATTAAGAAGGAGAAGTCAGAGAAGCTATGATTGTGAAAATTTTTCTCATGGCAATGATGGTATTTGCATTATTGTCTGTCAAGGCAAGACAATTACGGACGGCAATAATATATTTAGGGGTTTTTTCGTTGATAAATGCTGTTGTATATATTTTTTACGGAGCCCCTGACGTATCGTTAGCGGAGGCCATAATAGGCAGCACTTTAGCCACTATTCTGTATTTAATTGCCATTAAGAAATATAACCCTGTTATGGTTTATCATATTCATGAAAATAATACATTTTCGTTAAGCAATTTGTTTGGTAAAAAACGCGGTATGTTGTTAGGCGGCGTGTGTATTATTATGTGTTTTTTAACCTTGGGTACTTATATTAATACTATTGAGCTTACCGGAACGCCTGCATGGGATTATTATGTAAGGTTTTTTAAACAGGATACTGGTGCAGGCAATGCTGTAACAGCAATTTACCTGAACTACCGGATTTTTGATACGCTGTTTGAAGCGTTGCTGCTGTTGGTCAGCGTAATTGCAGTGATTTATTTTTCATGGCGAGGTGGGGAATAGTACTGTATGATGGATAGTAAAACAACTAATACCAATTCTGAAATTGTAGCCAGAATAACCGGTTCGCTTTATCCTTTTATATTGCTGTACGGCTTTTATATTATCATAAACGGGCATGTAACTCCGGGTGGTGGCTTTCAGGGAGGAGCCGTATTGGCTGCTGTATTCATGAGCCGGTATCTTTCCATGCCGTTATTCGATATCAATATTGCTGTGCTTCAGACTCTGGAAAAAATATTTTTCGTATGCATTGTTGCGGTGCCTGTATTTTTTATTTTTAATCAGTGGAGATTTAACGCTGATTTTTTCAATTCAATGTATTTTATGGTTATGAATGTTCTAATTGGATTTAAAGTGTGCTGTGGTATATCAATAATATTTTTTAGATTTATATTTTACGAAGGCAAGTGATGACAGCGTGTTGCTCCAGGTATTGCTCAGGATGCAGCATAATTAAGGGAGGGTGGTATAAATATTGTTTATAGGTGAAGTTGTAAGCTTCATAATATTTTTTATCGGCTTATATGGCTTAATAGCCAAAAGAAACATTGTAAAATCAATAATCTCTCTTGAAGTCATGGAGACGGCGGTAATATTGTACTTCATTTCATGCGGGTTTAAAGAAGGGTTGCTCCCGCCGATTGGAGATGTTTCGCCGCATCAGATGGCCGATCCGCTTCCCCAGGCGCTTATGATAACTGCTATTGTAATAGGAGTAAGCTCTACGGCTATAGCTTTGACTATGTATATTCATTTATACCGTAAGTATGGTACGGAAAATTGGGAAGAGGCTATGAAAAAAAGGGTGAAATAAATGGTACCTTTATACGTTCTCATACTGTCTCCTATAATATTCGGCGCATTATTGTTTATAATATCCGGTAAATATTCCAGGTATGCTGCTTTGGTATTTCAGTGTTTACTTGTACTTGCAGCCATATACAACTTTATACGGCTTAAAGGCTCGGACAGTCTTATATATATGGAGTATTTAGGAGGCTGGAGCAGTACCGTTGGAATATCACTTAAGCTGGATTTGATAGCAGCAGTGCTGGTGATTTTAACTACAGTTTTGTTTATGGCTATGCTTACTTTTGACATTAAAAGCACCTATGTTAACAGGCTGTTTTTGATGCTGTTTCTCATTCTGGAAGGTTTAATAATAGGTATATTTGTTTCTCATGACTTTTTCAATGTTTTTGTATTATATGAAGTGTCTACCGTTGTTGTAAGCATACTGATCATGTTTCAGAAGGCTAAGCAGTCGATATATGATGGGATGATATACCTGCTTACCAATCTGGTTGCCATGGTGTTTTTCCTGTTTGGAACAGCAATTCTTTACAGAATGCTTGGCGTTCTAGATTTTGCACTTGTGCAGGAAAGAATGTATCTTTTGCAAGATTTGAGCAGCTTAATCCTGCCTTATGCTTTTATAATCACGGCTCTGAACTTAAAAACTGCACTTATGCCTCTTTTCAGCTGGTTGCCCAGGGCTCACGCTACACCCAGTGCTCCCTCTATTATATCCGGAATATTATCAGGTCTGTTTGTAAAAAACGGCGTTTACTTGTTTTTGAGGATTAAAAATATTTTTGATCCGTTTATTGATGTGACAGACCTCTTTCTGTTGTTGGGATTTTTAACTGCAGTTGTTGGTTTTGTGCTCGCCATTTCCCAGAAAGATATAAAGCTTATACTGGCTTATCATACAGTTTCCCAAATAGGACTTATCGTAATGGGACTAAATATGAATAACGAACAGGCTTTTTGGGGTGCTGTTTATCATATAATTAACCATGCTGTTTTTAAGTCTGTACTTTTTCTTACAGCAGGTATAATAAGCAAGGAATACGGTACACGAAATATATATGAGATACGGGGGGCATTAAAAAGTATGCCTGCTGTTTCTGTTGCGGCAATATTAGCTGTTCTTGGTATTACCGGTGCTCCGTTTTTTAATGGCAGCATGTCCAAGTACTGGATTGCATATGGAGCAAAAGATTCCATCCTCGAGATGGGCATTATTATTATAAATCTTGGTACAATAATATCTTTCGTAAAGTATTCTAAAATATTCTTTGGACAATCGAATAAGACATCAATAGATGTATTAATGGTACAAAAGGTTACTGTTGTGAGTATGGGGCTTATGTGTCTTGCCGGTGGTATCTTTGCCAAGCAGTTTATAGGCTTTCTTTTTAATCAGTATTTGTTGGTGGAGCCGATTTCGTATATGGAAAAAATAGGAGTGTTTATGCTTAGTCTTTTGATAGGAAGCTTTATCTATTTTAGGGTCATAGAAAAATACAAATTGCTTAACAAGGTAAAATCGTTTGAGCTGTCGTTTAACGATATATGTTTAATGATTTTTCTATTCTTTTCATTTG
The DNA here is from genome assembly GCF_016908415.1 of Caldicoprobacter guelmensis. Lineage (NCBI taxonomy): Bacteria > Bacillati > Bacillota > Clostridia > Caldicoprobacterales > Caldicoprobacteraceae > Caldicoprobacter > Caldicoprobacter guelmensis. The sequence continues at coordinate 219,330 of NZ_JAFBDW010000002.1, read as the reverse complement.
TTTTTTTATATTTGAAAATCAAGGCGTGACTTCCTCCTCCAATAAATTTAGGGGGATTATCCCCCGATCTCTCCTTTTTTTAAAATACATTTGCCAAAATATACGATACTATAGTTGCCGTAGCTATCACTATGGTCATTACCTTATCGCTTCGCGAAAGTTTCATATTGTTTTCAGTGGCATCAATTATTTTAAAATTTTCAACCAAGTTGGCAGCTACCCAGCCTAAAACGGGATTTATTGCGAACCCTGTTATTAGGCAAATAGAAGCTATTTGAGCAGTCGCAATGGATTTTACAGTGTTCAATCCTATTTCCAAAAGGGGCATAAATACTCCGAAAATCAAGACCACCCACAGCAGCGGAGGAAACACGGCGATGTCTATGGGTACTCCAAAGAAGCCAAAAGCCAAACCCATTATCCCTAAAATCAAAGCACTCCCTCCTATAGGTCTTCTTACCACTCCAAGAGGTATCATAAAGCTTCTCCACACCGCCGATATTTGCCCACCACCTAAAACTGCCCCGATAATGTTCCTTATCGAGACCAATGTATAAGTAGAATTCATATCAAAGACCGCTTTTTTGGCTTCTCGGGGATAATTTAATTCCTGTATGGTTTTAACAGCTAATGCATCAAGCGGCCACATAACCACCGCCAGCATTGTAAAAGGCAGTGCCTTAATGAAATTCTCCAAATTTATCCCCCACCCGATTCCCCATTTTTCATTCCACCATATATTGGGATTCATTATCGGGAAGGCCATCGAAGTCTCAAAGGCAGGGTATTTGCCATACAATCCAGACATCAGCAAAGCCGCCAAGGCACATGTTGGTATTATTAACCATTTTAGTCGAAATTTATTCAATAACAAGTATAAAATTAGGCAAACAATAAGCAGGATCACCACCAACTCAGAAACCCCATTATTATGTGCCCAGTTTTTCAGATTATCTAAAGAGCTGCTAATTCCCATAATACCAAACAATAATATTATACCGCCTCTAGTGCCAGGACCATTTAGAGCAATTACTTTGTCAAAATATTTAAACCCGGAAATAATAATACCTATGAAACCTATGAGAATACTCAACGGCAGCGGATGTACCCCTGAAGCCACCATTGCCGGTACCAAAGGTATAAGCGGAGCAAGAGTACCTGGAGGCCCTGCATATGGGTTTAAAAAGGCACAAAATATAATCGTTAAAATGCTGGCGACGACTATCTCCAGCCTGACATTTTCAATAACAAAGGCAGGGTCTTTTATCCCAAATCCTTGAGCCCATGCCACGGCAAATGCGGCAACCAGTGCAACTTTACCTATTGCACCGGATAATGCAGGAACTATATCTTCTATTCTTAAACTGTAATCCTTAAACGGAATATTCACACGCCATCTTTTAGGATTATATGATATTAGATCTTTGTTCAATCGCTCCTGTCGTGTCAAGCATTCGCTCAAAGCCAATCCTCCTTATTCCACTTATTCATCTCCGTTATGGAAAAGTTCTTGGATTGCTGTTTTGTCTACTCTTTCATTATATACAGCTATTTTCTCTTGCATATTTGAATCCCCAATGCTCAATATTCTAGCAGCAAGCAATGCTGCGTTTTGAGCACCATTAATTGGTACCGTTGCTACCGGTACTCCCGCCGGCATTTGTACTATAGATAAAAGCGAATCTATACCGTGTAGGTTCTTTGATTTAATGGGAACCCCAATTACCGGGATATGGGTTAAAGAGGCAACCATACCTGGTAAATGTGCAGAACCACCTGCACCTGCAATTATAACTTTAATTCCTCTTTTTTCCGCTGTTTTGGCATAATCATACATGGCATCTGGAGTTCTGTGCGCCGATACTATTCTCATTTCATAAGCAATTCCTAATTCCTCAAGTATTTTAGCGGCTTCTTTCATTACAGGAAGATCCGAATAACTTCCCATTATTATCCCTACTTTACGGGCTGAGTCCCTTCTTTCATTTTGATCGACCATTATATACTCCCTCCAATTACACCTATATAGCTTTAATTTTTATACACTCAAGCGCTTGTAATGCTTTTTCCTCAGCTCTTTTTACACACTCATCCAAAACAGTGATATGTCCCAGTTTCCTTCTATTGGAAGTTAAAGATTTCCCATACAGGTGAAGATACACCTTCTCTTTTGCCAATAATTTTTCAATACCTTCAAAAGTGTATGCCCCACAAACTGTATCGTTTCCAAGGATATTAACCATTACACATGGAGAAAAGAGTTCTGTAGAGCCAAGCGGCATTCCAGTGATTATCCTTATCAGCTGTTCAAACTGAGAAGTCACACAGGCTTCTATAGTATAATGTCCTGAATTGTGAGGTCTTGAAGCGATTTCATTTATATAGACTTCACCTCTTGAATCGAGAAACATTTCTATGCAAAATATGCCGATATCATTTAAAACTTCCACTGTCTTTTGGGCTATGTGTTTTATTTTAAGCTCAACAACATCATCTATATCAGCCGGCACCTTTGTTATTCTCAATATATTATCCTTGTGAACATTTTCTACAACAGGATAATATTTTATTTCTCCGCCTAAATCTCGTGCAACTATTATAGACAGTTCTTTTGTGAAATCTATATATTCCTCCAACATTACATCATGATTTATAAACAAGTCATACACCATTTCAGCTTCCGATTTTTTTCTGATGACAAAATTCCCCTTGCCGTCATATCCACCAGAACAAGTTTTTAACATCATCGGCAGCCCAAAAATCTCTATTTTGTCTATTAAATCTTCTCTACTTTTTATCTTATAAAACTTCGGTACTGGTAACCCTGCCTTTGATAACAACGTCTTTTGTCTGTATTTGTCTTGAATGTTTTTTAACGTAGAAGAAGAGGGATACACAGCATATCCCTCCACTTCTATTTCACTCAAAATATCAGCATCAATATGCTCAAATTCATAAGTGAGCACATCAGTCAATTCTGCCAGACTCCGTATTGCTTGCCGATCCGAAAATGAAGCGGTAATTTGTTTGTCTGCAACCTGTCCGGCCGGCGAATTAACATCTGGATCCAATACCGCCACAAAATACCCCATCCTCTTTGCTGTCATTGCAAGCATTCGACCCAGTTGTCCGCCTCCTATAATCCCTATTTTAGCTGGAGGCTGAAGAACCTTTTTTCTATTCATCATAACACCACCTTTTGACAAAAACTAAAATTATGTTGCTTCCCTAACCCTGCAATTCTGGATTATCCACCACTACAAGCTCTTGACTACATCCTCATAGGAATTAATTCCATATATTCCTTAAGAGTCCCATCGCTCATGCAGCAATCAATAATTTTCTTGCCCAACGGATCAAGTTCAGGAGTTACAAATTTAGCAAGCTCTCTTTTGAAGAAATCACTCAATATTTTTGCTCCGGCATCATAGCCTTCATCACCTACTTCAGGTTGATGATTGACCTCTAAAAGCCCTTTGGGAATATACTTTCCTTCTACTTTAACAGCTTTTAAAGCATACCCTAAAAGTGCACACCTGGACTCAACCAGCTGGTCTGGTTTAAACCTTGCACTGCCACGCCGTGCCAGGTACTCCCTCGTAATCCATTGCGGCATAAATCCAACACGGTATGCACCTATATGCTGATTGGGAACTAGTATATACCGCGTATTAGGTGTGGCAACAATTTGCCGCAGAAGTATATTGGCATGGTTGACCATTTTTCCAGTAGCAAACGGCCAGTAAGAACCCACACCTTCGCTGCTCATTCCTACCGTATCGGTAATGCTTGGGTTATCATGCCCTCGGGGTGCCACCAACCTCCACAACCATGCGAGAGCTGGCGGCAAAATGTGAAATAACCCAATAATTCCATAAGTTGGCTTTTCTTTTGTACATGCTGGTGTCCTAATCCCAAAGCTTCTTATATCTATCTCTACGGGGTCATCAATTACTCCAGGCACAAACCGTCTGGGCATTATTACCCGAGGATTGGGACAAGGTTTCCCAGGGGCATCCATGGTATGTTCCCAGATCAAGCACGTAGCGCCGGGTACGCCATAAAGATTTAAGAATATTAGAGGTTCCGGCGGATGAATGGTAATTTTTTCGTAAAGCGGGTCAGTGCCGTATTGTGTGATATGGTTTATACGCAAAAACCATCCTTGTTCAGCATCTTTTACGATGAGCTTTTTGTTACCATCTTGAAAAGAGGGATGGCACAGCGCCATGTCATCGGTTACTGGTTGGAGCTCACATTCATCCTTTAATTCAATAAACAGCTTTTCGCCTGTTTTTAAATTCTCTCCAAGCAATATACTTCCATCGGGTTGTCTGTGTAAGCGCTCAATCATCTCGCTTTTGCCGCCACCACTGGCTCCTTCGTGCATAATGGTTATGATATTATCATAAGGCGTCAGAGCCCTTACTGTTGAAGCATGAAGTGTTACCCAGCCCTCCTGCTCACCTATGTTAAGCAATACTCCGTATATCCCTTTTTTAGCACTGGGGCCGGGATACAGGTTGTACGAAAAAAGTTCATGCAATTCATTTAACCTGTTGTGTACCACTATTTGTTTTCCTCCAAAGTGAGTATGCCTAAAAGGAGGAGCTAAATATATGATGGCTCTGGGCTTAAATTGGTCAGGTATCCTATGCCTGGGAATGAAACCTTGTAAATCTGCCAAGCCGGCAGCAAAAAACCCTGCATTGTCAGGCGCAACAAGAAGAGCAGGATATCCATACTCCTCCCCCCCTGCCATAAACGGCATAAATATAAGGTTTTGGCCTTTAAGCCATTCAAACGTCAGTTGCCTTAAAGTTGAAAAATCTTCTCCATATCTGTCACGGTATCTTGGCTTATCGGTATCGCCATCATCTGCCACCACCATGCAGTCAGGATCTCTTCTCCTCATGTAGGCGTCAGTATAGTTTACCACCGCACCATTTTTACATCTTACTACAGTAGCTTCAACTATTCTACCCTTACCCGGCACATCATAAGCTACTTCAAAAACACTGTTTTCTTGATTTCCCAATGCAAGCTCTATTAACTCATCTCTGCTGTCGGGTATTATTACCTCTTTTTCGCTCAGCACATATTTCAAATCATCATTTAATATGAATTTGGTCAGTACTTCATTCCCCATCGAACTCACTCCTCCACTTTTGTATTTAACTCAATACACCTTTATTGTAAAAAATTACATTATTCCCAGTTATTGTTTACTCAAACCTGCGCTCTAAATCCTCATCAACGGTTATGATAATTATCTTTTCGCCAGTTTTTGTGCTCACATCAGAATGAATGCTTATTATATTTACATCAATTACTTCTTTGATTAATTTTTCCAGGTATTCTCTCGCATTTTCAAATAGCATACTTCTAACTCTTTTTATCAATTCTATCCCTTGCTTGCTTTCTGCCAGCTTCTGCTCTGACCTGCTTAAAAAACCTATTAGCCGTATTATTATAAGGTCTTCAACAATGATAGTATTTATCTGCTTGGGCCCTCGGCCCATAAATTCCCTTTCAAACTTGGTTACCGCTTCACTTATCTTTGCTTCAATTTGTCCTTTCGTCATTTTTTATATGCCTCTCCTTCTTCGCCTCCCTTAATCGCGTGCTCTAACCCTGCAAATGTTTATGTATCTTTTAACCAAACAGTATAAATTCAAAAATCTAGCAAGCATTTAATGTCTTGTAGTCCACCCCTAGCGCCTCAAATACCCTCTTTGTAGTTACTTCAAGTAATTTATGGCTTTCAATATTTACTATCTTTACTTTATCTTTGTAATATTCCAATATCGGCTCACTTTGAGAGTGATATACCTGTAATCTTTTTATAATCGTTTCCTCTTTGTCATCTCCCCTCTGGACTAACCCAGTACCACAATTATCACAAAGCCCTTCATTCTTCGGGGGTTTATCTTCAATATGATAGACAGCGCTACACTGCGGACAAATACGCCTTCCAGATAACCTCTTTATTATCTCTCTATCATCCAAAGTAATATTGATAACCATATCAAGCTGTATATTCAGGTCTTTCAAAATTTTATCCAGAAATTTTGCCTGTTGTATTGTTCTCGGGAAACCATCCAGCACAAATCCATTCCTACAATCTTGTTGTTTTAGTCTATCTGCCACCATCCCTACTGTTATCTCATCAGGCACCAGCATACCCTTATCAATGTACTGTTTCGCTTCCATCCCTAAATCGGTATTATTGGAAATATGATACCTAAACATATCACCAGTTGATATATGGGGTATCGAAAGAGCTTTTGAGAGCAAGGTCGCTTGAGTGCCCTTCCCCACTCCAGGTGCTCCAAGCAATATCAGTCTCATAATCCTCCTCCTTCAACTTGTTACTACGTCGTACTATTTCATATATTGCTTTTACAAAATGAGCTTTCTTTAAAATAACACAGACCTTTTTATCCGCAGCTGCCGCACAATTAAAAACTCCCCTGTCTTAACGCAATGCATCCTGCACGCTCGCTCTTCATCTGTTTGGTCATTTCCCATAGCTGTCAAGATTTTCGTAGATTTTGCAGTATGTTTCAACTATAAGGTTATACAGGTACTGATTTTTTCTTATATGAAACATATTGCTTTTATAATCAGTAAAATTGTTGCTTTCAACCAAAAGCAAACTGGTTTTCTTTATGCAATAGTTATAAAACTCTCCAATAAAACTCATGAACTTTGTTCTAAATGCTTGGTCATTCAACAAAGCCGCATGATACTCGCATTTTCCTGCTACCAGATCCACCAACAGATGAGGTATGCGCCATATATCAATGTATCCCTCATCATTGAAGTACATATTTAAAAACTCATAATACTCTGGTTTTTCCTTGATGATGGCATTGCTGAACTTCTCAAGAAGGATAAAAAAACTTCTACTATTAAAAAGTTCAAAAGCAGTTTGGCAGTATTCCCTATCATTAATGTCAATTCCTTTAGTAAGCAGAACCTTTGTATTCAACATGGTCAACTCATCCTCCTTAGATTAGGTTTATTTGCTGTGACTGCTTAAAATAGCGTCCACAGAATTAACAATAAAAACAAAAAAGCCAATATTTAATGATTCAGGTAAATCATTAAATATTGGCTTACGTACCGACTGGTTTATAACCCTTCGGACCGTCTTCCAATATACCAATATTAAATTTTTAAAGTCTCACAGACTATATATATACTAACACAAATTATATATTATTGCAATATATAATTTCATTTTGAGCGAACTTGATAAACATCTGTTATTTATCAAATTTCTGCTCTAAGTTTTCGTCTACTGTTAATACAATTATCTTTTCGCCAGTTTTTGTGCTCACATCAGAATGAATGCTTATTATATTCACATCGATTACTTCCTTGATTAAACTTTCCAGGTATTCCCTCGCATTTTCAAATAGATTACTCCTTACCCTCTTTATCAGTTCCACTCCTTGACTGCTTTCTGCCAGCTTTTGCTCCGACTTGCTTAAAAAACCTATCAATCGTATTATTATAAGGTCCTCCACGATTACCGTTTTGATCTGCTTGGGACCTCGCCCCATAAACTCCCTTTCAAACTTGGTAACCGCTTCGCTTATCTTTGCTTCAACCTGCCCTTTCGTCATTTAATATTCCTCTCCATCTTCCTTTTTTGTATATATTTGCACAACATACTTCAACCTAGTGAATAATAACATGTTTTATCCGTCATGTCAAGTACAGCATGTGGCCCCGCACCGGCTTTCGGCGTCTTCAACTCCGGCGCCCCAGCGACCCCAGCATCCGCATCTCTGGTTCCAGAGACCTAATTATTCACTTTAATCCCTCTAGCTGCTGAGGCATCCCATCATCAAAGCTGTGATGATCCATTCCGTAGTAGCAAACGCCATCCTTGTTTACCACGATGTCAGGGCCAAGAAACAACATCGGAAGTACGATCCCACCAATTTCTGATGCGATTTTCTCAAACACGCCTTTTGACTGCAAACCGTCAGCACCCAGCGGCAGATGAAGCCCATGCCATTCCAGGATCCCTAAAGGCAAATATGCCACTGGGAAAGCATTAACCCTCTCTATAAACTCGAGGGGTAATAATTCCTCATATAATACCTTTTTACATGCCATAAAACCACCCTCTATTCAATATGTGACGCCCTCCCCCTCAATAAATTGAGGGGCATCCTCAAGCGGATGCACACAGGGTTTACCCTTGCGCTTCGGTTCAGCGACGCTGTGCCATCCCAAGTGGTACGACACAACCGCGGGCCGCGCCACTCGGCCACTACTCCCCTTCGCGGGAGATAGCTGATGTTCCCTCGCCTAAGTATTTGACTGCTGTCCCTCTTTGGCAACACCATAGTCATCCTTTGCCTTCTCCCCTTGACTCATGGAGATTTTGCCATCGAAGAAAGCCCCTTCATCGACTGCAAAGCTGCGCGCCTTAGCATCTCCCTTCAGTACACCCTCTGAGAATATCCTCAAAAATCCCGAGCAGTACACATTGCCTTCTACAACACCCGATATATAAACATTATTAGCCGTAATATCTCCTGTAATAGAAGCTTCCCTACCTACAACCACATCCCCTTCCACACATAAATTGCCCTTTACTTTTCCATCGACATGTATGCTGCGATCAGACCTTATGTCTCCATCTACTGTAGTACCTTTGCCTATAATTGTATCAACCTCTTTATCTTTCTTTTTAGAAATCATCCATAATAACCCCCTGATCATTTGATTTTATCTTTAATCAAGGTGATTGTTCCAAGGTTATATATTTTAAAGGGTTGATAGGTACATCGTTTATCCTTATCTCAAAATGCAAATGCGGGCCTGTGCTTCTACCGGTGCTGCCCACTTTGGCAATCACCTCTCCTTTCCCCACCTGCTGTCCCTCTTTCACCAATAACTTGGATGCATGGCCATAGTAAGTCGTTATACCATACCCGTGGTCGATGACAACCAGCTTGCCGTATCCCCCTTTTCTGCCTACAAAAACTACCTTCCCTGCCCCTGCTGCTCTTACATCGCCGCCATAGGGTGCGGCAATATCAATTCCACTGTGAAACTGCTGTTCTTTTGTAAACGGATCTTCCCTATATCCAAACCCGTCTGATATTCTACCTTGTAGAGGAATAAAATCCGGTAAAGCCTTAGCAAAATGATCTAGCAATAGTCGTGCATCCGATATGGCTTCGTCAGAAGGACCAAGCATTAAAACAGATTTTATCTCCATAATTTTGTTTTGTAAGGTGATAATGTCAGATATGAAGCTTTTATCATTCCTAGTATCTGAACGGCTAGCTAATGTTTGTGTTTCAGCCATCAATATATATCTTTCGGTGATTCCCTTATATTTTTGCACTATTTCCTCATATAAATCTGCTAGTTGTTGTATCTTCTCTTGCATTTGCAAGTTATTGTAAGTCACATCCTTTACTTTCTGCTCGTTGTCCTTTATTACCTGAAGCTGAGCACGATTCACTTCATGAAGCTGAATGTTGTTGGCCCTCAGTTTATTGTTCTCATACATTAAGTTTCTAACAAAGACCCACGCCATCAAAGCACCACATAAAACGAGGCACAATATCGTCGGTATAATGAACTTAGGACAATAAATTTTGACTGATTTTAAATCGCTACCTGCAGGCGGAACAACGATTATGGTTATGTATCTTTCTTTTGTTTTTACTTTTGCTTTTGTATTTTTCTTCATTGTAATCACCTTTTACACTTAAACGTAACACCTATTTATATTTTAGCATTTGTCCTTCAATAAATTAGCAATATAAGGAGAAATATTTCTTACCAAATTGCTTATAGGCAGAGTTTGAAGCATTACTTTCCCAGGCCCGGTAAGTTTACTCAAGAAAAGGCCTTCTCCACCGAAAAATAAGTTTTTAAAGCCTTTCACTGTAATTACGTCATACTCTACCGTTGGTTCAAAAGCCACTATATGACCTGTGTCTACTTTTAATACTTCCCCTGACGACAAGGTGTATTCTACCGCCGAACCATCAACTTCTAAAAAAACAGTACCTGGTCCAGTTATTTTCTGGAGGACAAAACCTTCGCCTCCAAATAAACCTGCCCCCAGCTTTTTGACAAGGTGTACGCTCACCTCAACTGAGCTTTCGCCACACAGAAATGCACCCTTTTGACAAATTATGGACTGCCCTGGCTCCAAAACAATAGGCATTATTTTCCCCGGAAAACTTGAAGCAAAAGCAATTTCGGCACCATCCATTGAACAAGTGTATTTACTTATAAAAACGCTTTCACCAGAAATAGCTCTACCCAGCCCTTTGAAAAAACCTCCTTTCATATTAGTATCCATTTCGATGCCTTCGCTCATCCAACACATTCCACCAGCTTCCGTTATAACGCTCTCCCCTTGCCTTAGTTTAAAAATAACCGCCGGTAAATTTTCTCCAATAATCCTATACTCCATTGTAAACACTCCTCCCATAATAAACCTTTTCCCAAATAACTACATCTTAGTGATAATGAATAAACATCAACAAACCAGAATCAAGCAAAACAACTTTTATGTACCAAAAATGTTATAACTATTTGACTTGGCTTAATTATAACATATCAAAATAAATGTTACCATATTTTCACATCGTGATCAAAGCAAAAACGGATTTATAATTGATTATACTTTGCTTTTCTAAATTGCAATATTAAATGCAACACTTTTTTTAAGAAAAAGTATGATTCAAATTTTTCTTCTAATACAACACATTGGGCAAAAACGTGACAATTTGCGGAAATACTATGAGCAATAGTACACAGGCTATTGCCGCCAATAAAAATGGCCACACGCCCTTAAATACAGTTTCAACCGATACATTTTCTGCGATTCCTTTAACGATAAATACGTTCATTCCTACCGGTGGAGTTATCACTCCGATGGCCACCACCATCGCAATGATGACACCAAACCATATGGGGTCAAACTTCAGCACATTGGCCACCACAGGATAAAATATGGGCAATGTAAGCAGTATAAGGGCAAGTGCATCAATGAAACATCCAAGTACGAGGTATATAAAGAGTATGAACAACATAATCAAGAGAGGATGCAAATTCAATCCCGATACCCAGCCTGCCAATTCAAACGGCAATCTGGTCACCGCCATAAATCGTCCAAACACCATAGCCCCCGTCACCATGAACATGATCATGGCAGTTGTCCTGGTGGTATCTCTTAATGACTTCCAAAACCCTTCTAAAGTTATCTGGCGCCTTATCATAGTTATGAGCAAAATTCCAGCACAGCCTACTGCCCCCGCCTCTGCAGGAGTGAACCAGCCAGCAAATAGCCCTCCTAGCGAAATAATGAATACGACCAGCACTTCCAGAACTCCGTTGCGCAGCGAATCAAGCTTTTCAGCCCATGAAGCCCTTTCTCCTGCAGGAGCCAAGTCCCTTCTTTTTAACACAACAACCCATATGGCAATTATATAAAACAGCATCAATAGGATACCTGGGACAACGCCCGCAACAAACAGTTTCCCAACTGACTGCCCGGTTGCCACGCCATAGACGATAAATATAACGCTGGGGGGAATGAGTATCCCCAAAGCCCCTCCAGCCGCTACGCTTGCCGTAGATAACGAATCATCATACCTGTACTTCTTCATCTCGGGCAATGCTATGGCTCCCATAGTAGCCGCTGTAGCCGTATTGGAACCGCATACCGCTCCAAATATGGCACAGGCCACCTGTGTGGCTATGGCCAGTCCACCTGGCCGGTGTCCAATAAAACAATATGCAAACCTATAAAGCTTCGAACCTATGGCAGAATAGTATGCCAAAAACCCCATCCATATAAACATAGGAATCATGCTCAGTGAATAAGACGAAAAATTGGAGTACACTTCGGTAGCCAACATGCTTAAAGCCGCAGACGGCGAAACCAATAACGCAAAACCTGCCGCACCTACAATGGCCATTGCATACGCTATAGGTACCCGTAAACATATTAAAAATAAAAACAGGAATATGCCTGCTACGCCAATTATGGGTTCACTCATCCCGTCTCACCGCTCTCCTAATAAGCTTTAATAGCTCCAAAACATTTACCAAACAAAGAACACCTATGCCTAAAACCACCATAAAAATAAAAGGGTATAATTGAAACTGGGCTGTTGGTGATACCTCACCGCTTAACCTAATTTTATTTCCGTGCTGCATAAGCCGAATAAATAATAGCACCATTATAGAAGAAATAAGGGTTTTAGAGAAGGTATCTATTACCATGAGCGCTTTTTTAGGAAGTTTCTCTCCAAAGAACTCCACCTTAATATGCCCATCCTCAAGAGCACAGCGAGCTAATGAAAAACTTATTACCACCGCCGATACAGCGCTAACATATTCAGAAGCCCCCAGTATCGACCAGCCAACTACCTGCCTTAACAGTATATTCGATACTGTAATCAGCACTACCATAACCATACCGATACAGGCTATAGTATCAAGCAACCAGCTCACTCTTTTTATAACCCTCTCCAGCTTCTCCATGACCATCCCCCAATCAATACTGGTTATTGTACTTATCACCTAGCTGTTTAACTGTGTTAAGCACTTTTTGACCATCGATGCCCATATCATTTACAGCACTGATATATTCCTCCTGTACAGACCGCACCTTATCCAGCCATTTATCCTTTTCCTCACCAGTAAGCTCAATTATTTCTATACCCATCTCATCTACAGCCCACCTGATAGCCTTTTCATTTTGCCTATCCCACAGACTGGCAGCTACATCATTAAAACAACGTTCATTGACCTCCATTATTGCCTCCTTAATGTCATCGGGCAACGAATTCCACTTTCCTTTGTTCATGGTTAGATAAAACAATGTATTGTAAAGGAAGGGCGTTTTTGTTAAATATTTTATAACTTCTCCTTGTTTCCAGCCTTTTAACACCTCGGCGGGTGAGAGGTTACCCTTCACTATACCTTTAGCCAGAGCCTGGTATGTCTCAGACTGCGCCATAGCAATAGGCACAGCTCCTAATGATTTAAGGGTCTTGACGCTAAGCCCTGTTGCCCTTATCTCTAACCCATTGAGGTCTTTCAACGTTTTAACAGGCACTTTTGTAAACAGGTCCCCTGGACCTGTAGCAAATACCATCATGAGCTTGGTATCCCCAACCTCCTTAGGCGCCAGGATTTTCACTCCTTCCCAAGCTACTTTGCTGGCCACCCATGAGCTCTTGTATGTTATGCCCGGCAGCTCAAATGCCTCCAAAACGGGGAAGCGCCCTCTGTTGTACGAAAAGCACGACAGCCCAATATCAGCTATACCGTTTATGACGCCCTCATAAACATCTGAAGCCCTGAGCAGCGTTTCACCAGGATAGCTAGTCACCCTCACCCTTCCGCCGGTTGCCTGTTCGACCGCTTTTATCCAGTAAGACACCACTTCGGTTTCTATCGGGTGGGTAGCGGGGAAAAAATGGGCCAGCCTCAGGTGAATGACCTCCCCATTTGTCACGATGCCGCTGGATGCTCCACCTTTTTGTGCGGCAATGCTGGCTGATACGCAGGAAGCTAAAAAGACTACCAACAAGACTGCCACTATATATACTCTGGTATTTTTTAACATGGCTTGCACTTCACCCTTCCTTAGACAAAAAATAAAAAACCCCCGTAGGGGTTTTGTGCACAAAAGCAGTTTACGGTAAAGCCCCTACCGTCATACCATACTACTGCCTTACCTCAATACTACCGTTATTTAACTCTACAAAACATAAAACCATACTACCGTACAACCAAGCTTTTATTCTAAATAAAGAATAACATTTTGAATCAATGTTTTCAATAATAAATTTAGTCATGTCTGTATTTAAACCTATTAAATTGCTGAATTGAACCGGTTGAGGGGAACTACTGTCACCCCACTCCCCCATCTTTCTGAATAGTATCAGGGTAAAGCCATACCACTTCTTTTTCAAGCTGCCTATAAAAGAACCGTTTTTCAGACCGCAATTTAGCAAACTCCTCTTCCGTGTAAATCAGCAAGTCCACCGGTACAGGTATATTCAGGACATCCCATTCGGCAGCTCTTTTGTGAAACGGCCTGTCGGATTTTTCTACCACCACAAGCAAATCGAGATCGCTCCCAACTCCCCAATCTTTTCGTGCATAAGAGCCAAAATAACCTATCCTTATTATATCCGCTCTTTCTTGTAACACTTTTTTCACCCACCTGTTCAGCGAACCGATCACTTCATTAAAATCAGGCCATTTTAGAACGGACGAATTCAATAATCTCACTGGCATATTTTATAGCCTCCTCGCTTTGCAAAGAGCCATAATGTTCAAAAGGCGCTCCTTCCGGGTGGCTGTCAGGATATCTGGCGGGTATATAAAAATTATCGAGGACTTTAGCCTTCTCAATTAGCCTATTGTCAATATCAATTTCTTCTGGTAAATCTTTTAATAGCCTCGCAACTACATGTCCCCAGGCTTCCTGCCCCAAATAAAGGTGCAAAGCTTTTACAGCCTTTTCGGCTGCCTGCTGGGCAGCAAAACATGCCCACTCATGATGTCCAACATCTTTAGATTCTACCGCATGATTTAAATCTTTTACAGCCTGATTTAGCCAATCAAATGCCCGATTTGACATAACAGGATAGCCTCCTTTAAGCTTATTTTAGAATATAATATCAATTTTCAGGCTATTTGTAAACTGAAGCTTGTGTAGAGTTTTTTAAACCTATTAAATTACTGTTGCACTGTTTTAAAGTTCTGCATTATAATATAGCCATTGTGTATGTTTATGCATAAGTAGTATAAAAGATAAAAACAGCGTCATATTCAGGGTGGTATCCTTCGCATGGGCAGGATTGGAGGCAACTTTCGAACCCACAATGCTGTTTTCGCTCTTCTGTGAAAGGACTACCAGGGCAGGCGCCATATCCGGAATGATAGCCGGAGGCACAACGGTGCTGATATGGAAATTGCTTCTCAACCCCCTGGGAGGAATCTTCAAAATATATGAACTACTTCCAGCATTTATCATATCCTGCATAAGCTTATACAGCCATATTTATCGTTCTAAAAAGTTTCTCACACCATTTTTCGTCATCAAGGAACAAAACATGATGCCTCTCGTAATCGTCTTTGCTCGGTTTTTTAGCCAATCCTTCTACCAACTCCCTATACGGAGTAATGGACAGAATAAAGGATTCAAGCCTTATTTTCGGATTATTGATCTTCCTTTCAATAGTTTTGATTGTAACTATATCATCACTATTATCTAAGCATCCACCAGCAAAAAGTATTTTTTCATTATCTAAACTTTTATCATGCTCTAAACCTTTAGGGTCAATAAAAACGATGGTCTGGCGTTCTCCCTTTTTTAGCCACATTATAAAGTCCGGGTAAAATCTAGCCCATTCAAGCTGAAAACCCACGCCAGACTTTGGAAAATTACGTAACAAGTAGATTTCAGTATCTCTAATCATCTCATTATTACACTGTAAAAAACTTTTTAAATCCTTCAAAAACTTTGCTTCACTTTCATTCAGTCCTTCCGGCGATAGTTTTATTTTTTCCTCGTCTTTGATCTTCTTCTTTAATAGTATAGGCACAAACAAATGTGTTTCAAAATATAACCGCGGCAAGACTTTATCATCATCCTGTTCATCCAATAAATTTTTAAAGTCGGATATTAACTTTTTTACATGATTTATTATTTGTCTTTCTCTTTTATCAACCTGTATCATATAGCCTTTAGAACCTTCTTTACTCATAAATGGCATCATAAGTTGCCCTGTCTTTTCATCTAAAATAAAGGGATCTATATTATTGCTTTCAAAACTTCTAGCTATTTTCCTGTAATAAATATCGATATACTTTTTCAAAACCAATATAGCTATATCTTCTAGTCTTAGTATACTTTCATAACCTATTTCCCTAAACATTTCTTTTGGAACACGTACGTTATATAGCTCTGATGATAAAATAATTTCCCTCAATATCTCTTTGTCAAATATCAAATTCCAATAATTTTTTAATTTTTTATATTCTATAATCTCAAAAAATATACGCTCCCAGTTAAATAAATTAACATATTTCCATAATTCCAGCTTATCTCCTTCTGACTTAGCAACTTCCTCTCTATTCTTTTCTCTCACATTCCCAGCAGTAAAAACTTGTATTTTAGGAGTCAAATCGATGTTTACAAAAGTCGAACCTTCCGCCCTCAGAAAAACTAGTTCACTATCTTCAAATTTCAAATCATCTTTTTTATCGATCATATACAAACTCTTCCATTTGTCTTGATGTTGATATACAACAGGAATATACATTGTCTCATACTCAACTTCTTCTTTTTTAATGGCTTCTAAAAATCTGCTTAAGTAATCTGCTTTGATACTGAAAATATTCAAGGTCTCTAATGCACTTACTCTGCGGTCATTACTTCTTTTTAAAGACATATCTTTACCTTTTAATCTCACACCTCTCCCAAACAGCTGAATTATTTGCGGACCTTGCCCCTTACCTACATTCAGTAAACCCATAGAAGATACTCTCCAAGTATCCCACCCCTCTGTAAACTTTTTAGCGCCGATTAAAACATTCAAATTGGAATTTTTATCTTTTATGCTGCTAAAGAGAGACGCTGAAATAACATCTACCTTAACCTCAAAGCCTTTTTCTTCCAGTTTTTTCTTAAAATCATTACAATTGCCTATGTTTATAACGCCAAAATAATCATTATCTCCGACTTTCAGCCCAAATTCCCCTTCGCTGCCTTTTATCTCATAAATATTTAGGCTGCCTTTCCCATTAAATACTCTTTTAAACAAGTCTTCCAGTGGTACACCATTTTCTTTTAATATATTGAATTTGTACTTGAATATATCCTCTCCTTCCTCATTTACTATTCCTGCTCTTCCTACCAAAATATCATCAATTTTGTCCTTTAACCACTTTTCATTATTTATAACTTTATCAATAAAGTCGATTATCTGAAGTATATCTGATTCCTCTTTGTTAACAGTAGTACCAACAAAAATCCACAACGGCTTTTCTAAATTATATTCCTCTGCTAATTTCCTGTTTTCTTCATATAATACGAGCTGTTCATAAAATGAAAGTAAATTGGCCACAAACATAGTTTCGGAAAAATAATTTTCTGATATGGCATTAGTATTCTTGGCGTTTATAACAAAAAAGTCTTTGCCATAACCGTCTAGATAAAAGTACTTATATGAATAATCAAATATAATCGACTTTGCATATTCTTCTAATACATTTTTGTTATTTTCAGACAATATTTGCCCAAAAGTAGCGCTATATTCAAATACAAATCCCCCTTCGCCCAACTTCGCTCTCAGTGAAGCCCATACACGATCCTCTTGTGCCCTGCCCTTGTGCCCCTCGTCTACAAACAAAAGGGTCCTTCCCTCAAAACTGCTTACCGGTAACTTTATCCCTCCATCCTTTTTTTCATCCACCAGCTTGGTTATCTCTATTATCAACACCTCGTTTTTAATGCCCGGTCTTAAAGTCCCATCGTACACTCTGCATGGGATATCGCTTTTTTTCAGCTCTTCATAGTGCTGTATAGAAAGCCCTTCATTGGGTGTAATTAAAATTATATTATCAGGATCAAATAGTTTATATTTCAAAAATTGTAGATAGTTTATATGCATAATCAATGTTTTACCAGAACCTGTAGCCATCCAAAAAGCCAGCTTGCACAAATCATTTTCCTCAAAATCCGCTATATCTATCCCTGTTTCCTTCCTATAATAACGTACAAACTCATTTAGCTGGTTTATAAATTCATCTTTTTTATTCTTCAATTGATCTAAGAAAATTTCTGTAAATAAAACAGGTAGATACTGGAAATATTTTAGTGCAACATTCCCACGATAGCGATTAATCCTGTTGACATATTCCTGGATATTCCAGTCATAACGCCGCAAATCATCTTTAGATATTTTTAAATCTTTCAATGTCATCAACGCACTCATGAAAGGCATTAATTCATCTTGGCTATCAATGTATTCCTCCACTTTCTTCAACGGCAGCTCTCTAAAATCCATCACTTCAAAAAGGGATAAAAAGTATTTATTCAAGACAAGGTATCGCTCGATAGACATGTAACCATCTCCTTTGGGTTTCTTATGAATTCATAAGCTTCTTAAATTCAGGCTCAATGTAACGGATTTCAGCAGCAAAAGTGCCAAAATCAGAAGTCAAAACGCTTTGTGCGTTAATATATACAATCTGAGGCTGCCACTCAGCTAACTCCTGTTTTATAAACTCTTTATCATGCCAGTAATCTTCCTCTGCCCAATCGTTTTCGTAGTTTCTCCAAACCACGGCACATGTCGTGTTATCTTTTTGTCCCAATATGAATATATATTTTCTGTTACCCTTATACCTAATTTTTATCTTCTTAATCTCCAGCCCTAATAGATAGTTGAATGTTTCTGGTATGTCTACTATCATTTCTTGGGGTTCACCAACTTCGGAGAGATTTACCTTCAACTTATAAGCAAATGGTTTTTTCAAACATTCCATATTCACAAAATACAAACTATCGCTGGTCTCATAATCCAGGAAATATTTTAATAGGTATTCATCTTTTAATATATCAAACATTTGCTCATTTTCCTTGAGCTCAATATTATCAAGCGCATCTTCGTATTGTTCCAGAATTTGGTACTTGAAAAAGCCTCCTATTCCATCTGTATCTTGTGGTTTTCCGTCTTTCCAGTTAAAAGAGTATGCTATTTTTTTAACCCTTGGAACAATAATAGTATGAAAATAATCCGCCATCTCAACAAGAATAAATTTTCTGCTCCCTCCATCCCTCTTATTGAGCTTCATAACCGCATGAGCAGTTGTACCCGAACCTGCAAAGAAGTCGAGGATATACTCTGTTTTGTTATTTCGAGTAGTAATTTCTAACAACCTTTCGATTAACATAGTTGGTTTTGGATACGAATATGCTCTTCCCTCCCCAAATAATCCATTTAACTCCTTATTAGCAACGGAATTATCACCCGCAAATTCCCTTGTAAAAAGAGTAACAGGGACAAGACCATTTTGCACCTCATTTAAATATCGTTTAACTACAGGATAAGAACTTCCCTCTCCCCATATTACTCGTCCCTCTTTTACATAACGTTGCCATGTTTTTTCGCTAAATCTCCAATATTGTCCTGCTGGCGGTCGAAGTTCTATCCCATTTGGTTTTCTGATTATATAGTTTGCTGAATAAGGGTTGTTAGCATATATAGGATCTGGTTTCCAAGGGCCGTTTGGATCGTTATCTGGATTGCTATACAAGTTAGTATTCTCACGTTGTATTAAAACTCTATCCCATTTTTCTTTTTCTTTAGCAAAAACACAAACATAATCATGTGAAATAGAAAAATATCTTGCTGAATTTTTTCTGGTATGTATTTTCTCCCAAATAATATTGGCTAGCATATTTATATCACCATATACTTGACTCATTAACATTAGTAAATTATTAATTTCATTATCATCTATACTAACAAAAATAGCTCCATCATATCTCATTAATTCTTTGGCCAATTCTAACCTATTTTCCATCATACTTAACCAAGAAGAATGCTGATAATTATCTTTATAAACAAAATCGTCATTTCCTGTGTTGTATGGCGGGTCTATATAAATCGCCTTCACCTTTTCCCTATACTTATTCAGAATCGTATTTAACGCCTGCCAATTTTCGCTCTTAATAAGCAAACCGTCCAGGGCTTCATCCAAATCTATATTACGACTTATGTTCTCCAGTAGTCTTTCCTTAAATTGTTTGTCAAAGCATCTAGTATCAATAGGAAGTTTTTTGTATTCAGTTTCTACCATATCTCTCTTTTCTATCAAATCCTCTCTTTTTTCTATTTTCCCAAACCCCAATTCTTCCCATTCTTTGAGCTGTCTTTCATTTGATAATACTTCATTAATTACTTCATCGAGGAAGCCTTCGCCTGCCCACTTCTTTATCCTATCAAGTGTTATAACATAATCGGTAGATATAACAAATTTTTTCTTCTCCCAAAGTCTTCGTTGGAAATCTTCAATCTGCGCTAAAAAATCTATTATCTTCTCACCTATTTCCCTAACCACCCTGGCCCTGATAATATGTTTGTCTGCATACTTTTCATTTACTAGCACGTCAAGGTCCAATACTTCAGACTTTATAAAATAATCTAGCTGCTCTGTCAAAAACTTTCTAAGGTCCTTATGAATAAAATAATCCCTGGTATTTTTGGCAGTAAACCTATATAAGTGATATTTTAACAAAGGCATTTCATTTTTTTCCTTTTGAAGGTATAAAGCTAAATTTTTTCTAACTTTTACAAGCTGATCAATTATTTGACTATAGCTGATGTCGTTTATCTTTTGTTGCTTTGAACTATTGTTCCCCCCGCTGACTTCATACTTTGCAACCTCTTTATCTGTAAGCTCTCTATATTCAAACTTTATAACCAACTGGTTTTGTTCAAACTGAATACAATCGTCTTGAACTAATACGAAAAATCTTTCTTTGGTAGATTTATTTGAACCTAATTCCTCTTTTGCCTCTACCACCCTAAACATAACTTTATATTCATCGACTTTGAAGGTATAGTCTCTAAAAAGAAGCCCCGTCTTTGTATAATACTGGTCTTTATTGGCCCAATACAAAGTAACTTCTTCGCCATTATAAGGAATGGCATACCTGTGCTTCTTTGTAGAATAACGGTACTGTGGAACAAAGTCCCCATCTTCATAATACCTTGAAAAAAAGCTGTAAAGGTCATTAAAAACTTGATGCTTCAACTCCTCCAATTTTTCCACTTCTTCTTTTTGTTCTTTTAACTCCATATACTTTCTACCCGCAGGTGTATCTTTAAATTTATCCCTTATCTCTCCTGAAGGCATAAAAACTTCCTCATCCAATTCTCTGCCTATCTCCTCCAGCCGTTCCTTTGCCCTTTGCAATTTCTCCTCTATTTCTTTTACAATACCTGTTTTATGCCCCGCAAAAGCATTCTCTACTATTTGTAACAGCCGTTTCTCTATAAAATCCTCTATATGCTTCTTTCTATAATTTAAAATTTTATAAATGCCAAAATCTAAATCTGAAGCTTCAAACTGAAAAATCTCTTTCAATAATTCTTTAAATTTAATGAAACTATCCATCACTATACTCTCCCCTCTCTTACACAACACTACTGCTCTTAATATTGCACCTTTATATCACTGTAACTTATACTTCTTTATTAACCCCACCAACGCCTGCACCACTATCCCGCCCAATACCCCTATTCCCATGATGAACATATACGCCATGATGGCCACAAGGTCAGTCCATCCTGGAGCCGATTGGTCCACCGCAATGTACAGCATGTATAAGAGACCCAATACATTTGATGCCGTTGAAATACAAAAATAAACCTTAAACCCCAGAAATCCGCCTGTGGTTATTACCAACGAGACAAGAGCAGACAAAATGGAAAAACCCAAAATATTCTTTTGAGTTATGTCAGCGTGCAATACCACCTTAAAAATAATAAACAAGACAAAAGTAAGGACAAATAAAACCGCCAATACGACAAGCCATTTTCTTGAATACCTCTCGGGCAACGTTATCATAACATACTACCTCACCTTCTCTAAAATATTTCCCACAGATAAGAGAACCGCTCACACTCTCCTACCCCTTGTAATTCCTGTACGCCGCACACACCTCGTTGTCCATGAGTACCAGCACAGCTAACTCTCCTGCCCCATCCCTTTCGGTTATGGCAATGGACTCGGTGCTCACCCTGCTTACCGTCCCATCCTTCTGTTGAAGTATTATTTCATACGGGTCTTTCACATAGAAGGCAGCAACGAGATGGCTGCCGTTGGACTTACTTCTGGCAAAACGTATGGTTCTAAATCCTACGCCGCCCCTGCCTTGGGGTTGGTAGTCAGCCAGCAGGGTACGCTTGACAAAACCTCTATCGGTGACCACCACCATCTCGCCTTCGTCATCCACCTCGCAACCAAAGATCACCTCATCGTCCTCCCTCAGTCTTATGGCCTTTACGCCTTTTGCAGTCCTGCCCACCACAGGTACTTCATCTCCATGGAAGCGTATGCTCATACCCTGCCTGGTGATGATCATGACGTCTCTATCCCCACGTGTAAGCTCAGCAGCCACCACCCTGTCACTGTCACTTAATCCACAGGCCTGTATTTTGGTCTTTTTGGCGTCATACTCGATAAGCGGCGTCCTCTTTATCATGCCCATGGCCGTATAGAATTGTATATAACAATCCTCTGTAAATTCCCTTAAAGAAAGCACGGCAACCGGCTTTTCGCCATCCTCAATAGAACTGACTAGCGTATGAAGCGGCACGCCCCTGTCTCGCCATTTACCTTCGGGGATATCGCTACATGCCAGCGTATAGCAGTTGCCAGCATCGGTAAATATAAGCACCTTGTGGTCGGTAGCCGACTCCACCACAAACTCTATATAGTCTCCATCCCCTGTTTCAACGCTTTCAACATCCCGGCTGGAACGGCTATAAGACTTGGCCGGCACCCGCTTTATATACTTATTATGCGACAGCGTTATAACGGCATCTTCTACGTATACCAAGTCTTCAGCCCTGATCTCAGCCTCTTTTACATCCTCTATAATCACTGTCCTGCGGGGATCAGCGTATTTTTCCTTTATCTCCAAAAGCTCTTGCTTTATTACCTTGATCAGCTCCTTCTCGGAAGACAGTATGCTTTTAAGCTTTTTGATCTGCCTTATCAACTCCTCGTATTCCTTCTTAAGTGATGAAATCTCAAGCCCTGTCAGCTTTTGAAGCCTCATGTCCAGTATGGCTTGAGCCTGTTCATCGGTAAAGTTAAACCTATCCATCAGCCTTTGCTTGGCCTTACTTGGCGTGTCAGATGAGCGGATAATGGCTATGACCTCGTCTATGTGCTGTATCGCAACCATAAGACCTTCCAGAATATGCTGCCGTGCCTTGGCCCTGTCAAGCTCAAACCTGGTGCGTCGGGTCACCACATCCTTTTGATGGCGGATGTAGTAGTCTATGATAGCTTTAAGACCCAGCTGCTGGGGTTTGCCATCGGCTATGACCACCATGTTGACCCCAAATGTGACCTGCAGGTCAGAATATTTATAAAGATAATTGAGCACCTTCTCGGCGTCAGCATCCTTCTTAAGCTCTATGACTGCGCGTATACCCTGTCTATCCGACTCGTCGCGTATATCGGCAATGCCAGAAAGTACGCCCTTTTTCTCCTCGCTCAACCTCAATATCTTTTCAAGCAGGGCTGCCTTGTTGACCTGGTAAGGTAGCTCTTTTATTACGAGCAACTTCTTCCCCCCAGGCGCGTTCTCGATCTCCACCTTAGCCCTTAAGTAAAACTTGCCGTGGCCGGTCTCGTAAGCCTTTCTTATTTCATCCTGACCGATTATTATCCCACCGGTTGGGAAGTCTGGTCCCGGCATGATCTTTAACAACTCATCAAGGGAGATATCCGGGTTTTCCATCTGAGCTATCACCGCATCTATTGCCTCACCCAGATTGTGGGTAGGAATATTGGTAGCCATGCCCACAGCAATGCCTGAAGCGCCATTGACCAACAAATTGGGAAATCTCCCCGGCAGCATGTCAGGCTCTTTCAAGGTGTCATCGAAGTTTAAGCTGAACTTAACGGTGTCCTTATCGATATCCCTCAGCATCTCCATAGCAAGAGGGGTAAGGCGCGCCTCGGTATACCTCATGGCGGCAGCAGTATCCCCATCTATCGAGCCGAAGTTGCCATGACCGTCAATGAGCAGCGCACGCATGTTGAAGTCCTGCGCCATCCTCACCATTGCCTCATACACCGATGCATCGCCGTGCGGATGGTATTTGCCCAGGGTATCGCCCACGATCCTGGCTGACTTGCGGTGCGGCTTATCAGGGGTTAACCCCAGCTCGTACATGGTATAAAGGATTCTCCGCTGTACCGGCTTAAGCCCATCCTCCACCCTGGGCAAGGCCCGTTCCATTATGACATACTCTGCATAAGGCAGGATAGATTTGTGCATGACCTCCTCAAGAGGTTTCAGTATCACGTTATCCTGGTTTTGCATAAACTCGTTATCTATATTCTTTGCCATTTTTTATCTACACTCCCATCTCTTGCAACACATCTGTTTTATTGAAATTAGCATATGCGGTTATATATTCTTTCCTTGGCTGTACTTTCTCGCCCATCAGGATGGTAACCAGCCTGTCGGCCTCGGCAGCATCCTCCACCGTCACCTGTATGATCTTCCTCTTCTGCGGGTTCATCGTTGTCTCCCACAGCTGTTCGGGATTCATCTCACCCAATCCTTTATAGCGCTGTATGGTGTACCTTTTGCCCATGCCCTTCACTACTTTTTTTAGCTCATCGTCGTTATACACATAAACTTCTTTCTTTCCATCGGTAACCCTGTATAGTGGCGGCAGGCCAATATAAAGATGGCCGTTGGTGATGAGCTCCTTCATGTAGCGGAAAAAGAATGTAAGCAAGATGGCCCGTATGTGTGCCCCGTCCTGATCAGCGTCAGACAGTATGATCACCTTGTGATATTTGAGATTTGCCAAATTGAAGTCCTCGCCAATACCTGTCCCAAGTGCAGAGATTATGGTGGCAAACTCTTCATTGCTCAGCACCTGGTCCAGCCTCTTCTTTTCAGCATTAAGCGGCTTACCACGCAGTGGGAGTATGGCCTGGAACCTCCTGTCCCTTCCCTGCTTGGCCGAACCTCCTGCCGATTCGCCCTCCACGATGAACAGCTCGTTAAACTTAGGGTCCTTACCTGTGCAGCTTGCCAGCTTGCCCACCAGGGGCGCACCTTCCAAGCTGCTCTTCTTCCTCTCGATCTCTCGGGCCTTCCTGGCCGCTTCCCTCACCCTGGCAGCCTTTATGGCCTTTTCTATGATTATCTTCGCTACTTCGACATTCGCCGGCTGTTCCAGGTATTGGCCCAGCTTTTCGGATACAATTGCCTCTACCGCCGTCCTGGCTTCAGGGTTGCCCAACTTGGTCTTGGTCTGCCCCTCAAACTGCACGTTTGTCATTTTAAGGGATATGACCGCTGTAATGCCTTCACGAAAGTCCTCACCCGAAAGATTGGGGTCTCTCTCCTTTAAATAACCGTACTTCCTGGCATAGTCGTTTAAAACCTTAGTAAGAGCCGACTTAAACCCGGTTTCATGAGTCCCCCCTTCAGATGTAGGGATGTTGTTGACATATGAAAAGATGCCTTCAGTATAAGAATCGGTGTACTGTATGGCAATCTGGACAAATATTTCTTCCTTTTCCCCTTCTATATATATCACACCTTCATGAAGTGGATTTTTGTCCTCATTGAGGTACTTTACAAAGTCGACAATACCTCCATCATAGCAATAAAGGCGTTTGCCGGTATCGTCCTTTATGCGCTCATCGCAAAACTCAATGGTTATCCCGCCGTTTAAATAGGCCAGCTCTCTAAGCCGCCTTGAAACTATATCGGCATTCATGCGTATATCATCAAAGATTCGATCATCGGGTAAAAACCGCACCTTAGTACCTGTACCGGTAGCACTGCCTATAACCTCAAGTGAAGTGACCGGCTTACCTGCAACCACCTTCTTAAGCTGCGGATCATAAACGCTTTCAAACCTCTGCCGGTAAAGCTTGCCGTCCCTCTTTACCTCCACTTCCAGCCAGCGCGACAGGGCATTTACCACCGATGCGCCAACGCCGTGCAATCCGCCCGAGAATCGGTAGTTTTCGTTGTTGAATTTGCCGCCGGCATGGAGGCGCGTGAATACCACCTCTACCCCCGGTATTCCCAAGGTGGGGTGTATGTCCACCGGGATACCCCTTCCGTCATCCTCAACGGTCACGCTGTTGTCCTCGTGTATTGTAACCGAGATCCTGGTAGCAAAGCCGTTTGCCGCCTCGTCTATTGCATTGTCGACGATTTCCCACAAAAGGTGATGGAGACCCCTCTGCCCCGTCGAGCCGATGTACATCCCCGGCCGCATACGGACGGCATCAAGGCCTTCCAGTACCTGTATGCTGCTTACCCCGTAAGTCTGTCCCATCATAAACCTCCCATCAAGAACATATGTTCTGTTTTGTTTATTATAACATGAAATGCAGTAGCTTTCCAAAGACACGAAAATAAGCCCCTACCCGCTTTGAATTACAGACAAACAGTGGGGCACGAAGAGGAAAAAGGTCACCTAAGCATTTGCTATATCACGGAAGCACGTCAAAACATTTGTATTTTTTAAAGGCTTCCCACAATCTCATATCAAAACAAAGCACCATAACCCTTTGATTTGACATGTAACTCAAAGTCAGAGCTGAGGACAAATGTATAGCATCAAATCCTCGCAAGGAATGAGTTAAAGTTAATTCTCCGGCTAGATCTATCAGTTCATTGGTAATTTCTATTTTAAAGTAGTTTTTCCAATCTTGCTTAAGCACAGCTACAATTTCATCGTGCATGCCAGTATCTATGACTTTTTCACGGTAGGCACGTGCAAACGCTGAACGAGCTTCAGCATAGGCAACTTTTGAAGTGGCAACTATTGAAGATTCCTGTACTAACCTCCAAACAAGAGACGTTCCTTCTTCGTCAATATATAGCTTGACTAAAGCACTGGTATCAAGATATAAAATCATCGCCTATCCTCCGATACAATGTCTGAAATATTCTTCTCTTTTGTGACTGTACGAAGTGTTACCATACCTTTAGGTTTTTCACCATTCCAGGTAGCAACCTCTTTGTTTAGCATTTCAATTATTCCCTGGGGAATACAGTCTTGTGCTGGAACGAGTTTTGCGATGGTCTTCCCCCTCTCGGTTACTCGTATAGTCTTACCACTCTTAACCAGCTTTAAATAACGGCTTAGAGAATTTTTAAGCTCCCGCACTCCTACATGTTCCAAATGAAACACCTCCTTTGTAACTATATTATAACCCAAATGTAGCTACATTACAAGTAAATATGCTCAATAGCTCAAGTCCACTACATAAGACAATACTTTGCCTATGCTATCATGTACCACGATATCAGCTTTATAATCGTAAGGCGTCGATGTTTTGTTGATTAGTATGAGGTGCTTCCCTTTAAAGTAATCCACCAATCCGGCAGCAGGATACACCACCAGGGAAGTTCCTCCCACTATCAGCACATCAGCATTGGAAACATAGTGCACCGCCCTATATAGCACATCCATGTCCAGGCTTTCCTCATAAAGCACCACGTCCGGCCTTACCATGCCTCCGCATTCTTGGCACCGTGGAACTAGCTCCTTGCTTTTCATCACATAATCCAGGTCGTAATTCTGACCGCATTTCATGCAGTAATTCCTGTGGATGGAGCCGTGAAGCTCTAAAACATTTTTGCTCCCCGCCATTTGATGTAGCCCATCTATGTTCTGCGTTATCACCGCTTTAAGCTTACCTTGCTGTTCTAATTTAGCTAGAGCTATGTGTGCCGCATTGGGCTTTGCATCCCTATAGACCATTTTGCTTTTATAAAACTCATAGAAGTCTTCAGGATGCTCCATAAAAAAGCTGTGGCTCAGTATCACCTCTGGCGGATATGATGTCTTATCTTTGCTGCTGTAGAGCCCCGTAGCGCTCCTGAAGTCAGGGATATTGCTCTCGGTTGAGACCCCTGCTCCTCCAAAGAAGACTATCTTGTTGCTCTCATTAACTATCCTTTTAAACTCCTCCAGCTTTTTTACTTCATCCATGGCACTTCACCCTTTCTCAAAGAGGAGAGGTCAAGCCTCTTAACATATGTATATTATAACATCCTTACCGTACATTCTACTATAAACACCATTAAATCCGTAGAACAAAATGAAAAGGGATTTTCATCAAAGAAAACCCCTTTTGCTATATGAACGACCATCCTATCTCTCTAAATACAGTATTCCTACCGTACCGGGACCGCAATGGCTTGATATAACCGCTCCTGCTGAGGTTATACACACCTCTTTGGGATTAAGGTGGCTTTTCAGCTTTTCTGCAAGGTACTCGGCCCCCTCTTGATAATCCGAGTGGGTGACGAATATTCTTTCCAGGTCAACGTTTCTCCCATCTCCCACATGTACCTCATAGAATGCATCCAGTACCTTCTTGTCCTTACCCCTGAACTTTTCCCCTACTACCATTCCGCCATCCTTGACTACGATCTGCGGCTTTATCTTCAGCATGGTACTGGCAATTAGTTGAAGCGACGTACACCTTCCTCCCATGTGAAGGTACTTCAGGGTGTTTATGACAAAGCTGGTGCGAACCCTGGGAATTAGCGGCGTAAGCTTTTCAACAATCTCTTCTGCGCTTATGCCCTGCATAGCCAACTCTGCCGCTTTGACGGCCAGCAAACCTATACCAGTAGACAAGTTTTGTGAATCCACCACATATACCCTTCCAGGCTCAAACTCGCTTGCTGCAACCATGGCATTTTGAACAGTAGCCGACAATTTGGAAGAAATGCCTACATAAACCACATCATAGCCTTGGTCAACCCATGGCTTAAAAGCAGCAATAAAATCCTCTACCGGCGGTGCAGCAGTTTTGGGGAGTGATTGAAGCTCATCCACCATTTTGTAAAGCTGTTGAGTGGTTATATCCACACCATCTCGATAGCTCTTATCGCCCATTGTCACGTATAGAGGAATGACTGAAATATCCAGAGCTTCAAGTTGCTCAGAGGGAAGGTCGGCTGTACTATCGGTAAACACTTTAACCCTCTTATCCACTCACAAACCTCCTTTTCTTTGGCCTGTACCCTCTCAAAAAGCCTGAGAGCTTTATTCTAGCTTGTTTGTAGGTTCAGCCTTGGGACTTCACTCCCTAACTATTCTGATTCGTTGTGCTAGGTTTCTTAACCACTTTTCGAGAGTGTTCTAGCTTGTTTATGATACATTATTCTACAAAACCGCCAAAATTCCTTTTAAAAAATATAAAAGTTACAATTTTCTTAAGTCAATTATGCGATACCACATTACCTATATCCTTAATCACTACGTTTTGTACCCACTTGCCCTTTTTCAGCCTCGAATAATATAAGACACCCCTTACCAGCCAATCGGTAAACATGCCCATCCACACTCCCGCTACCCCCAGCTTCAAGGATACACCGAGAACATATCCCAAAACAATCCTGAAAGCCCACATCCCCAGAAACGAGGTCACCATAGTATATCTGGTATCTCCTGCGCCTTTCAAACCTGCAGGCAGTACAAAAGCAAGAGGCCATAGAGGCGGCGTAGCCATAGAGGTTAAACGAATGAGGTGTGCAGCCAACATGACAACATCTGCGCTACTGCTATACAGCCTGGCTAGAGGAACAGCCAAGGGGTAGGTAATCATGCAAAGCAGGAGCATGCAAAACGACGCCAGCCGCGTCAAATACATCATGGTATCGCTGGCTTCGTCCTTCTCACCCCTGCCCATGTACTGCCCTACCAAAGTTGTAGCAGCAACCCCCAGGGCGTTTCCCGGAACGTTGACCATTGAGAATACCGAGCTGGCAATATAGTTGGCAGCAGTTGAGGCAGTCCCCATACCTACAATGAATACTTGGGTGATGAGCTTCCCGCCGTTAAACAGTAAAGATTCAAGGCTTGCAGGAATACCTACATTGAATATAGCTTTTTGCATCGAGACATTGAATTTAAAATCCAGCAGCTGGGTAAGCCTTAAGGTTTTGGAACCTTTTATCAACACGCTTATTATCATAAAAGTACCTACCGCCCGTGCCACCGCAAGGCCAATGGCGGCTCCTTTGACCCCAAGCGCAGGAATGGATAAAGAAAAGTGTACATTGCTTATATTTATCCCATAAATCAATATATACCCCAAACAGATGTTGATGGCGTTCATCAATATAGTAATCTTCATGGGAGTTCTAGTATCCCCTGCGCCCCTCAAAACGCCGCATGCGATAGAAGTGAGAGCTATAAAGGGATAAGTGAGAAGCGTTATGCTAAAGTATGTGTTGACGTTTTTCATGACCGCAGGTTCTGCCGCACCGTAAAGAGCAAATATGACTTGACGGCGCAGCAGCCAGGTTACCAGGGTGATAAAAAGCGATAGAATAAGTCCAGAAAACAATGCCTGCTTTGTAGCGTCGTTTGCCTCCTCACGATCGCCGTGACCTATATACTGCGCCACCACCACGGTACCACCCAAAGACAAAGCCACAAAAAAAGCCACAAAGATATTATTTATGGAGTCCACCATGCCTACCGCTGACACAGCTTGACTGCCCACCTGGCCTACCATTATGGCGTTTACCACACCCATCGACATGGTAAACACCTGCTCGGTGACCACCGGCACGGTGAGGTTTATAACATCACGGCGCAGCACTCTTGCTACGTACTGTTTAAAGTGCATGTCGGTCACTCCAGACTTACAAAATCAGATACATCATGGGTTCGTAATTAAGCGTATCGCATTCTTACGTCTGCTTTAACGAAAGTAGCTCAATAAAAGCAAAGCCCCGCCGTTGGGCGGGATCAACATACATGTGAGCAAGTCTGTAAGCCGAGTTCTGTCGAGGGCGATCATCTATCTAGGCCTACTGTTGCCAGATAGGCTCAAGCGACCTTACCCGGGACGTGGCGGGCCACCACATAAGTGTCCCCTATTCGGTCTTGCTCCAGGTGGGGTTTACAGAGCCAATCCAGTCGCCTGGACTGCTGGTGAGCTCTTACCTCACCTTTCCACCCTTACCCAACATTTGGCCCTGTAGCCAAATGCTAGGCGGTCTATTTCTGTTGCACTTTCCTTGGAGTCGCCTCCACTGGGTATTACCCAGCACCCTGCCCTGTGGAGCTCGGACTTTCCTCAGCTGCATCTTATAGAATGTGCAGCCGCGATCGCCCGACTTACTCACATGCCCTATTAAATTTTTTGCAATATAATAATAACACCCTTTGGTCACTTTGTCAAATATGTCAGCCTGCACTTTTAGCATCTGAATCTGCCTTATTCGCCCAGTACAGTATGCGGCCACAGTTCTCACACTCTATAATGTCATCTCCCTTTTTCAGCCTTTCAATGACCAGCGCCGCCAAGCTCATATTGCAACCGCCGCAGCAGTTTTGCTCCACCGTCACTATAGCAGTACCCCGGCTTTTCTTTAGCCGGTTATACCTCTTTATCAATTCAGGGTCAAGCTCATTTTTGAGTTGGTCTCTGCGCTGTTTAATTTGTTGGTACTCCTTTTGAATATTGGCAACCTCATCATCATATTCTGCTTTTGTATCACTATATTCTTTTTTGGCTTTCACCATACGAACACGTATATCTTCCAACTTATTAGAGAGGTTTTGAATATCCTTAAGCAGGTTCCGTATCTCTTCCTCTTTCTTGCTCAGCTTTTCTTTAAGCTCCATCGCCACTTTTTGCATTTCTTCCAGTTGCTTGACGCTTCGAACCTGTCCAGATTCCACCTTATCAAAACC
The DNA here is from genome assembly GCF_016908415.1 of Caldicoprobacter guelmensis. Lineage (NCBI taxonomy): Bacteria > Bacillati > Bacillota > Clostridia > Caldicoprobacterales > Caldicoprobacteraceae > Caldicoprobacter > Caldicoprobacter guelmensis. The sequence goes on along the minus strand of NZ_JAFBDW010000002.1, from coordinate 187,795 downwards.
CGATTTAAAAGCCTTCACGATATCCTCATACTCGTGATTGATCCTGTTCAATATATGGTTTTTCTTTTCGGCCTCTTCGTTAAGCTTCACCAAGTATTCTTGTTGCTGCATCAAATAGTTTTTAAGCTCTATCAGCTTACTCCGCAAAGGAGAATTTTTTCTCATTTTGTCATACTTATCCAAAGCCAAATCAAGATTCTGGTACTCCCACAACAGGTCCAACTGGCCCATGAACGCAACCTCCTTTCAACCTTTACATAATGCACTCAACCCCCGCACAAAAAAAATTAAAAAAGGGCACCCTATCTCCCCACCTTCTTATAAATATCACTCATAGTCTCAGCGGCAAATACTTCTATTTCATATTTTAAAGCATCAAATGCTTTTTGTAAACGATAAACTAGTTCTTGGACTATGAAGACTTCGGTGGGGTAATGCCCTACGGCTATTACGACCATGCCCAACTCTGCTGCAGCCTGGGCTTCGTGGTATTTCAATTCACCTGTCAAAAAAACCTGGGCACCGCTTGAATAAGCCTTGCTTATCAGGCTACCACCCGCTCCCCCGCAAATTGCCACCGTTTGTATTTCTGTGTCCCTCCACCCTGCCACTTGAACATTTGAAACACCTAAATCGTTACATACTTTATCTACAAATTCCTTAAGCAACATGCTGTGCTGCAGTTTCCCAATTCTTCCTAAGCCGTGCTTTTCAATGCGATTGGCTAGCGGATATACATCATAAGCCACTTCTTCGTAAGGATGAACCTCAAGCATGGCTTTGATAACCCTATCCAGCCGATTCGCTGAAACAATAGTTTCCAGCCGCACCTCTTCTACCCTTTCAAGCCGTCCCTGCTGGCCAATATAGGGATTGGTTCCTTCGAGGGGCATAAAGGTACCTGTGCCGTTAATCTGAAAGGTGCAGTGGCTGTAATTGCCTATCCATCCTGCTCCCGCCCCGGCCATAGCATCCATAACCCTATCCTCATGCCCCTTTGGAATAAACACCACTATTTTGTACAGCCTTTCCCTCTGGTCAACGCTCAAAGGCTTGACATCCTGCAGGCCCAAACGCGCGGCCAAAACGTCATCCACTCCGCCAGACACCTTGTCCAGGTTGGTATGAGCACAATAGGCTGCTATGCCGTTGCGCGCCAGAAGATACACCAGTCGCTCCCTGCCCACATCACTGCGGAGGCTTCTCAACTTTTCAAATATGACAGGGTGGTGCGAGATGAGCATGTTAGCCCCCTTTCGTACGGCCTCATATACTATATCCTCAGTTACATCCAGACACACCATGACCTTTCGCACCTCATCTTCCAATCCCCCCACGAGCAGGCCTACATTATCCCATTCCTCCGCAAGGTAAGAAGGAGCTATCTCTTCCATCACCTTTATCACCTGTCGTACCGTGTAACCCATAGGTAAACCTCCTTATAACTTTCTAGCTTGCGTTTGAATTCGTCAAGCGCTTTTTTAGAGTCTGGCATCCCTTGCGTCTCCAGCTGCTGTATGATGGCCGCTGCCTTGGCCATTTTGTGTTCTATAAACTCCTTGAGCAAGGGATCCCTCTTTTTAATGAGCATATACCCTATATCATAATAGACATCCTCAGGGATGTATTGCCTGCCATGCCGGGCTACAATGACCTCATAGAACTTGCCGTTTTCACGCGCTAGCGATTCATCCACCATCATATATCCATTGTCAACCAGCCATCTCCTTAGCAAGCTCTGACCTTTCATCGGCTGCAGCACAAAGGTTTCAACGCTGGCCGCCACCTGAGGAGCCCTACTTAAAATATCCCTTATCAGCAGGCCCCCCATTCCAGCCATTACCACCGTATCCACCTCACCCGGGTGTATGACCGACAGGCCATCTCCCACCCTTGTCTCAATTTTATCTTCCAACCCATACTCCTTTATGAGCGCCTCCGCTTTTTTAAGCGACGCAGCGCTTATATCAGTCACAATGGCTCTTTCTACAATGTCGTTTTTGACCAGCCAAACGGGAAGCCGCCCGTGATCGGCCCCCACATCCGCAACGCACTTTGAAGGAGGCACCATCCTAGCAACGCTGAGCAACCTATCTTTCAACCGCATCTCATCACCTTAAATAAAAAAACACCGTTTTTACCCGGCGTTGTTGTTACTCAAAAAAGCCTTTTACATGCCACCAGCATTTTAGTTAAACTTATTTCAATAAAATCTACAGATTTTCCTTATCAACCGAGACTACCACCACTATCAACTTTAGACTACGAATTTTAAAACATTTTTATGCTCTCACTTAAACTTTATCTCAGCCAGCCAATAACAAATAAAATGGTGGGCCTTCAGGGATTCGAACCCCGGACCAACCGGTTATGAGCCGGCTGCTCTGACCGCTGAGCTAAAGGCCCACAAAAACCCCGCAGTTGCCAACAAACAACTGCAAATGATATTATACCGCAACCCCCTTGTTCAGTCAATAGGTAAAAAATTCGCAGAAAAAGAAGGATCCAGCACCTCCTTTTATTTTTGACGATGCCGAACCCTTCAGTCCAGAAAATCCTTGAGCTTCTTGCTTCTGCTGGGATGCCTTAGCTTCCTTAACGCCTTGGCTTCAATCTGGCGAATCCTCTCCCTGGTGACGTTAAACTCCCTTCCCACTTCTTCCAACGTGCGCGCCCTGCCGTCGTCAAGCCCAAATCGCAACCTTAAAACCTTTTCCTCCCTCGGCGTCAACGTATCGAGCACTTCCTTAAGCTGTTCCTTGAGCAGGTTATAGGCAGCTGCCTCAGCCGGTGCAGGGGCGTCCTCATCGGGTATGAAATCTCCCAGGTGGCTGTCCTCCTCTTCCCCTATCGGAGTTTCAAGCGAAATGGGTTCCTGGGCAATCTTTAATATTTCCCTCACCTTTTCCTCTGAGATGCCCATCTCCCTCGCAATCTCTTCAGGCTGGGGTTCACGGCCATATTCCTGAAGCAGTTGTCGCGAGACCCTGATAAGCTTATTGATGGTCTCCACCATATGAACCGGAATTCTTATGGTCCTGGCCTGGTCAGCTATAGCCCTGGTTATGGCCTGGCGGATCCACCAGGTAGCGTATGTGCTGAACTTATAACCCTTCCTGTAATCAAATTTTTCCACCGCTTTGATAAGGCCCAGGTTGCCTTCCTGTATAAGGTCAAGGAAAAGCATTCCCCGTCCCACGTACCGCTTGGCAATGCTGACCACCAAGCGGAGATTGGCCTCAATCAGCCTCCTCTTTGCCTCCTCATCGCCCTGTTCCATCCTCTTGGCAAGCTCTATCTCCTCCTCTGCAGTAAGCAGAGGTACCTTCCCTATCTCCTTAAGGTACATCCTCACGGGGTCATCTATGCTAACGCCTTCAGGAAGGCTAAGGTCCAAATCTTCCTCAAGGTTTATATCTTCAGGTACTGCTTCTTCATCCAGCACATCTATGCCCAAGGATTCAAGGGTGTCATATATCTTCTCGATCTGCTCGGGGTCCAAGTCAACATCCTCCAATACATCCATTATTTCCTTATACGTCAAGACACCCTTTTCTTTACCCCTGTCAATCAGCTCTTTTATCTTCTTCAGTTTATCATTCTTTTGCTTGTTTTCTTCGTTTTTCATAATATCCCCTCCTTTCTGTGTCGGCTTGCTGCAACCTTTCTGGTCAATACAGCCATCTCGCTCAGCAGGGCTCTGTAGGTGTCGGTTGCCTGTTTCCCTTCCTGTTCCATTTGCCTTATTAACCTTACAACCTCCTGTCTGCGCTTTTCCAAATTGTGATACATTATCTCATCTATGCAATCCGAAATAAATTTATCAATATTATCGTACTCCACAGGCAATTCAAATATTTCAACCATTTGCTGTATTTTATCCTGGTCCTGTATACTACTCAAAACCTGCGGAATACTGACCTCCTTACCCGAATTAAGAAGCTCCACAACTATGTTAAAGATTTCCCTATTTATGGGCTCTTCAAAATACTGTGGTTCAACTTTCTCAACTACCTTTTTCGCCAACCAATTGCTGCTTGCCATCAAGTTGACCAAATACCTTTCTGCTTTTATATGACTAGGCATGGACTCCTTTCCACCAGGCATCTTATCGATATACCTATTATTACCAATCAATTGCCTTTTTACACCCTCTTTTTGCGCCGAACCCTCAAGCTGAGCAATCTGCTGATACAAAAGCCTGGATGAAAAACCCGTCTGAGCTTCCAAACGCTGTATATGGACATCCCTCTCAAGCAAATTGGGCACTTGTATCAATATCTTAGCAGCTTCCGTGGCGTATCTTGCCCGTCCTTCGGAAGTTTGAAGGTCATACTGGCTGCGTAGCCTGTCAAGCTTGTAATCCACTAAAGGCACAGCCTTGTCCATAAGCTTTTTAAAGAATTCGGCACCATATTTCCTCAAGACTTCATCGGGGTCCATGCCTTGGGGAAACAGGATAACCTTTACTTTAAGCCCTGCATCCTGAAGTATATCAAGCCCCCTCAGAGTGGCCTTTTGCCCGGCTGCATCGCCATCATAAGCTATATATACCTGTTGGGTATACCGCCTTATGACCTTTGCCTGCTGCTGCGTCAGCGACGTCCCCAGCGATGCCACCGCAGTTTTAAAGCCAAACTGATGGAGGGTTACCACATCCATATACCCCTCTGCTATGATAATATAGTCAAGCGAAGAAGCTTTCCTCACAAGGTTTAGGCCAAATAGAGTACTGCCTTTGTGAAAAACCGGGCTTTCGGGCGAATTCAAATACTTAGGAAGCGAATCATCAAGCACCCTTCCACCGAACCCCACCACCAACCCCCTGGGCTTGATGATGGGGAAAATCACCCGATTGCGAAACCTGTCATAGGTTCTACCTTTAGTGGAGACCACTATACCTGCCTGGATGAGAAGTTCCTCTTCAAAACCCTGCTTCAAGAGGTATTGTTTTGCATTTTCCCAGCCATCTGGAGCATAGCCTATACCAAATCTCCTGATGATATTAAGGTCTAGACCTCGGGCCTTCAAGTAAGAAAGCGCTTGTCCCCCCTCAGGCGAAAACAGCATTCTGTGGTAGTACCTTGCAACCTCACGGTTGACTTCATATATCCTTTCTGTCCTGCTCTTTGACCTTATAAACTCTTCCGCATCGGTAGTTTGAGGCAGAGCCATGCCCACTCGCTCCGCCAAGAACTTTACCGCTTCCACAAACTCCAGCTTTTCCACTGCCATTATGAAGGTAAAAACATTGCCTCCCACACCACACCCAAAGCAATGGTACAGCTGCTTTTCGGGATTGACGTGGAAAGATGGAGTCTTTTCAGCATGAAAAGGGCACAACCCAACAAAACCTCTACCTTGAGGTTTTAAATGTACGTATTCCGATATTACATCGACTATATCATTTCTCTCTCTCACCTCATCAATCCACTCATCGGGGAGGAATATTCCCATTTTCTCTTCACCTAACCCAAAATATATTCGACATAACTCTTGATTTTCCTCTTTAAATTTTATAAAATTTTTAAAGGGGTTTTAAACAGTTCAAATAGAGGTTATAATTCGACATCTACCCCAAAAATCCTTCTTTACTCTTTATTTTTTTTTGCCCTTAACTCGAACATAAAAGCAAAAGCTCTACCTCTAGTATTTTCAACATCTCCCGTGACTTTTATACTCCTACACCCAACACTCCAGAGGGGATAAACAGGGTATAAAACATCTTGAGAGCGTAGCGGTCAGTCATCCCCGCTATATAGTCGCAAACCGCCTGTTCCAAGCCATATACCTCCATCAGTGAACGATATTCCGGCGGAAGAGCCTCAGGGTGTTTCATGAGATAGTCATACAGGTGCTCCAATACGTATCTGGCTTTTTCCTCTTGGTTTTTGGCCACAAAACCCATGTATACCTTTTCAAACATAAAAGACCTTAACTTTTCGGTAGCTTGACCTACCTTTTGGCTCATGGTTATCAACGGCCTATCCATGCTGTTTTCAATCACATCAAGTATCATGGTGTTAATTCGCTCACCGTGGGTCCTGCCCAGTACCTCAATGCAATCCTTTGGTAGGTCGTCCATGGTGATGATGCCAGCCCGCAGGGCATCATCTATGTCATGGTTTATATATGCAATTCGGTCGCTTATCCTTACCACCTGTCCTTCAAGAGTAGCAGGCGGCTTGCTCGACATGGTATGGTTCACAATCCCATCTCTAACCTCCCATGTGAGGTTGAGGCCCTTTTCCCCTTCCAGCACATCCACTACCCTTAGGCTGTGAAGGTTGTGCTTAAAGCCATTGCTGGTCACACTATCCAAAAACCTTTCACCTATATGGCCGAAGGGGGTATGTCCCAAGTCATGCCCTAAAGCTATGGCCTCAGTCAGGTCCTCATTGAGCCTCAAGGCTCTGGAAATAGTGCGCGCAATTTGAGCCACCTCCAGTGTATGTGTAAGCCGCGTCCTGTAATGATCGCCTTCGGGTGCTATAAACACCTGTGTCTTGTGTTTCAGCCGCCTGAAAGACTTGCAGTGCAGTATCCTGTCACGGTCACGTTGAAACTCGGTGCGAACTTGACACTTCTCCAGCGGATACTGCCTTCCCCTTGTCCGGCTGCTTAGGCAAGCATACGGTGAAAGGATTCTTTCTTCCAGCTCTTCTATTCGCTGCCTGATCATAAAACTCCGTCCTCTTTAGAATTATATTTCCTATATTATATATACCACATTTATATCCAATATCCTCCTCAAATCAACAATTAATTTACTCCAAAAACACAAAAAAAAGCATGGGAAGAAATCCCCATGCTTTTTTTATTTTTTCTCCTTCAGCTTTGCCTGTGCTGCAGCCAGCCGAGCAATAGGCACTCTGTATGGCGAACAGGAAACGTAGTCCAATCCTATGCGATGGCAGAACTCAACAGAGCTGGGGTCTCCACCATGCTCACCGCATATACCCATCTTTATGTCCGGCCTTACAGCTCTACCCATCTCAACCGCCATCTTCATCAGCTTGCCCACGCCCACCTGGTCAAGCTTGGCAAACGGATCGCTCTCGAAGATGTTCTTGTTGTAATACTCCTCCAGGAACTTACCGGCATCATCTCTTGAGAAGCCAAAGGTCATTTGCGTGAGGTCATTGGTACCAAAGGAGAAGAATTCGGCTTCTTTTGCAATCTCATCAGCTGTTAAAGCAGCTCTGGGCACCTCGATCATGGTCCCAACCTTATACTCGATTTTTACTCCCTTTTCCTTCATTACCTGTTCAGCCGTCCTGACCACTACATCCTTTACATACTTAAACTCCTTGGCTTCGCCTACCAGAGGTATCATGATTTCAGGCAATATGGTATTGCCCTTCTCCTGCATGACTTCAATAGCAGCCTCCATGATGGCCCTTGTCTGCATCTCGGCTATTTCGGGATAAGTGACGGCCAGACGGCATCCACGATGACCCAACATGGGGTTGAACTCTTTTAGCTTCACAACGGTAGCTTTAAGCTCTTCAAACGTGATCCCCATTTGCTCTGCCAGCTCCCGAATGGCATCGTCGTCATGGGGCAGGAACTCATGCAATGGTGGATCAAGCAGCCTTATAGTTACGGGCTTGCCTTCCATTATCTCGTAGAGGGCTTTGAAGTCACCCTTCTGCATGGGCAGAAGCTTGGCAAGAGCTCTTCTTCTTTCCTCCTCTGTCCGAGCGACAATCATCTCCCTCATGGCAGGAATTCTGTCCTCATCGAAGAACATGTGCTCAGTACGGCACAACCCAATACCTTCAGCTCCGAGCTTTAATGCCTGGGCAGCATCCCTCGGAGTGTCAGCATTTGCCCTTACCTTAAGGGTTCTTACCTGGTCAGCCCATTCCATAAGGGTAGCAAAATCCCCAGTCAAAGAGGGTTCCTGAGTAGGCAGCGCCTCCCCATAAACATAACCGGTATTCCCATCGAGAGAGATGTAATCGCCTTCCCTAAATATCTTATCGCCAACGGTAAAGTACTTTTCTTCCTCGTTGATCCTAATCTGCTCGCATCCCGCAACGCAGCAGGTACCGATTCCACGGGCAACCACAGCCGCATGAGAAGTCATTCCACCGCGTGCTGTCAATATACCCTGGGCAGCATACATGCCTTCAATGTCTTCAGGAGAGGTTTCAGCCCTTACAAGTATGACCTTCTTGCCCTGCTTTGCAGCCTCCACAGCTTCTTCCGCAGTAAAATACACCTGTCCTGTGGCAGCGCCCGGCGAAGCAGGTAGACCTTTTGCAATGGGTTTGGCTTTCTTTAAAGCTTCTGGAACAAAGGTGGGATGTAACAATGCATCTAGCTGCTTGGGGTCAATCCTTAAGATGGCTTCTTCCTTGGTGATGAGCCCTTCTGCTACCATGTCCACCGCTATCTTTAAAGCAGCCGCAGCCGTTCTCTTGCCGCTACGCGTCTGAAGCATATAGAGCTTACCGCGTTCGATGGTAAACTCCATGTCCTGCATGTCCCTGTAGTGCTTCTCTAGCTTCTCGGCGATCTCAAGGAACTGGTTATAAACTTCTGGCATGGTCTCCTTCAGCTTATCCAGCGGTTCAGGAGTCCTGATACCAGCCACCACGTCTTCTCCCTGAGCGTTCATAAGGAATTCACCGTATATCTTCTTTTCACCGGTTGCTGGGTTCCTGGTGAAAGCGACACCTGTTCCCGAATCGTTGCCCATATTTCCAAACACCATTGCCTGGACGTTTACTGCGGTGCCCCAATCGGAAGGTATATCGTTCATACGCCTATAGACAATGGCTCTGGGGTTATTCCAGGAACGAAATACCGCCTTGACAGCCTCCAGGAGCTGAACCTTGGGGTCCTGAGGAAACTCTTGGCCCATCTCCTGCTTGTACAGCTCTTTGAAGCGTTTAACTACCTCTTTGAGGTCCTCTGCTGTAAGGTCAACGTCATGCTTTACTCCTTTTTTCTCCTTCATCTCGTCAAGTATCTTTTCAAACTTGTTCTTGTCTATTCCCATCACCACATCCGAAAACATCTGGATGAAGCGCCTGTAGCTGTCATAAGCAAACCTCTCATTGTTGGTCTGCTTGGCCAAACCTTCCACAGCTACATCATTTAGTCCCAGGTTCAAAATGGTATCCATCATCCCAGGCATGGATACCCGCGCACCCGAACGAACAGAAACCAGGAACGGGTTATTGCTGTCACCAAACTTCTTCCCTACCATCTTCTCCACTTTAGCCATGGCCTCATATATCTGCTCTTCAATCTCAGGAGCTATTACCTGACCATCCTGATAATAACGGGTACAGGCCTCAGTGGTAACCGTAAACCCAGGTGGCACAGGAAAACCGAGGTTTGTCATCTCGGCAAGGTTTGCGCCTTTACCACCCAAAAGATCTCTCATGCTGGCATTGCCTTCGCTGAAAAGGTAAACGTATTTTTTCATATATCGTCCTCCTGTTCTATGTATAAAGTTTATAAACCTTCAATCGGTAAACCTTGTTAGATAAATTGGCTTTATACTGTGCGCTTTAAAATTTGACCCCTGATTTATGGTAGCTATTTGCATATTATCTTGCATTATCTTATACCATTCCAATGATTTTAGTCAATATCCTTTTCTATTATTTTATCGGGACATGTTAGAAAATGGCATAAAAATAGTCTAAACGTTACACTTCAGGTAATCTATAAAGCGCTTTGCTTTTATATCCTTCTCCAGCCTATAGCTCAAATAATGCGACAAAATGCCGTCTAACTCGTTCCTCACCGCCTGCGAAAACTTTAAAACCCCCAGGCGCCTTATGTCCACATCCAGTATATACCTCATGGTTTGAAGAGTATCCTTATGGATAGTATATCCATCTTTTGTTTCTTTATTGCAATGGGGGCATATTATTCCACCCTGCACAATGTTAAAAAACAAGGGGTTGCTTTCCGGCGTTTGACCGCATACCAAACATCTGTCAAGTACTGGACGATAGCCCAGCATGTCGATCAATTTAAGCTCAAATATATGGGTCACATCTGCAGGGTTAACCTCTCCGTAGGACAGATGGGATAGGGTATGCAACAGCATATAAAAGAGGCGGAAATTCGCTTCCTCATAGCTTACCGCCTCTTCGGTCAGGTTTAAGATATATGTGCCATACGCAAGCCTTTCTACATCGTTGCGAATATTGTAAAACGAGTTTTTGACCTCGGATTGGGTCATAATATATATTTCCTTTGACTTTATAAACACGTAATCAGCGTAACAAAAGACCTGACTGGCCGCTAATAGACGGCTGCTGGGTTTACGACAACCCCTTGCCAGCACCTGCATCTTACCCCTGTCGGGAGAAAAAATGGTAAGCATTCTATCGGCTTCTTTAAAATTTGTATATCTTAAAACCACGCCTTCCGTCCGTACAATATTCATGATTCCTATTCCTTTCCAACTTGAGAAACCTTTCTCTCCTCTCTTGGACTGAACAATGATGGGTCAAGATAGCCTTCCCCCTCACCCTTCTGCACGGCTTTATAAAGCAGATAGCTGCCAACCGAGCCGGTCTTTTCAAACAAACGCCACAACAAATCTACCATAACTTATAAACCCCCTGTCTGTGCAAAAATACATTTGTGACATTTATTAGGGTTTCCGCCATTCTTGACCCATATTCCATGTAAAATCATCCGAATACGTCAATTATAACCTAAATTTTTTAAATCGACGACATTGTTCCTCCAGTTTTCTTTTACCTTGACCCACAGCTCAAGGTATACGTGGGTACCCAACAGGCGTTCTATATCGTGCCTGGCCCTTGTGCCTATCTCTCGCAGCATGGAGCCGCCTTTTCCGATTATTATCCCCTTGTGGCTCTTTTTTTCACAGTATATTGTAGCATATATGTCTATAATATTTTTATCCTCGCGCTCTTTGAAGGAAGTAACCTCAACTCCTATGCCATGGGGCACTTCTTCTTCCAGCAGTTCAAGCGCCTTTTCCCTGATAAGCTCTGCCACTATAAACCGTTCGGGCTGATCGGTCACCATATCATCAGGATAATATTTAGGCCCTTCGGGCAGATAAGATACGATGACGCTCTCCAGCTTGTCCAAATTTGTACCATTCAAAGCTGACACCAGCAGCACTTCATCGAAATCCGCCTCTTCACAGAAATCTTCAGCCGCCCTTCGCGCATCCTCAACCGACTCGACCCTATCCACCTTATTGGCCACCAAAATCACAGGGGTCTTAACCTTACCCAACTCCTCGGCTATAAACCTGTCACCGCTGCCTATGCCTTCATATATGTCAACCATAAACAGCACTACATCCACTTCCTCCAGGGCACCCCTGGCCACCTGTACCATATACTCTCCCAGACGGTTTTTGGGCTTATGAATTCCCGGGGTATCAATAAAGATGATCTGATAGTTGGGCCTGGTAAGCACGCACTGTATTCTATTGCGCGTGGTTTGGGGCTTGTCCGAAATTATGGCAATCTTTTCACCAACCATGCTGTTCATAAGCGTGGACTTGCCCACATTAGGCCTACCCACTATGGCTACAAAACCCGAACGAAACCCTTCTGACAACTTTCAATCACCCTCCTTCTTTCACAACAAATCTCTTAAATCCCTTCGGCAAAAGCTCCTCCAAAGCATACTCGCTGGATGTGCCTCTACCGTCTGCCACAATCACAGTTGGAATATCGAACTCCAACATCACCTGAAGGCATATGCCGCAAGGAAAGGTGAAGCCCTCGTAATCAGATACTATCGCTATGGCCTTGAATCTGCGCTTACCATCTGCCACTGCCGAAAATATGGCCACCCTTTCGGCACAGCAGGTGGCACCGAAGCTTACATTCTCCACATTGCACCCGGTATAAATGGAGCCATCTTCCGAGAGAAGCGCCGCTCCTACCCTGAAACCGGAATAAGGAGCATATGCTTTTTCTTTTGCCTTCATGGCCTCCTCTATAAGCCTTAATACATCAAGGTTTGCCACTTATGTCTCCTCCTGTCGTATCAAGATTGCCTCAAATCACGCCACAATATGAAACAGTTCAAACACTATCACGGTCAGCAACATGCCCAAAAAAGCGCCTATTATTATTTCAGCCAGGGTATGGATTCCCGCTTCATACCTGCTGTGAATGACCATAAGCGCCATAAACATGGCCAGGGTGGCTACAAGGGCGTTCTTGCTCAGTAGCGCTATGGAGGTAAATAAAGAAAAGGCCAAGGCACTGTGCCCGCTGGGCATACCACCCCTCAAAAAATTCCCTTTAAAATTGAACGATTTGAGCATTATGACAATAATTACTATAATAGCAAGGCTTATGACAGTAACATGTATAGGGGCATTTCTTAACCTGCGTACAAGGGCCAGCGAAAACGAGTTAAGCCTGTTATAAAATATGATATAGCCCACCATCAGTGAACCCACGGCAGTCACCAATACAGCTCCCGCCGCCATATTCTTAGCAGCTTCTGCCAATGGATGGTAATCTGGGTGTATCATGTCTATTATGCGCTCTAAAGCCGTATTAAAAAGCTCTGCGGCAATCACTACAGCTATGACAATAAATAGCAACATGACCTCTATTTTGGATAAGTTAGCCAAAATGGCAGCGATAAGCACCAACAGCGCAATTATAAAATGTATCTTTATATTCCGTTCTGTTCTAAATCCGTGTACAATGCCTTTTATGGCATTATTGAAACTTTCTATTATATTTCTCGACTTCATACCCACCCTATCCCCACATCAAATCAATAACACATTACAATGTAAACCTAACCATCTTCTCTCGAAAGCCCCAGCATCCCCATAACCTGTTCTTCTTTCTGGCGCATAACAATGCGCTGAGGCTCCTGCTCATGGTCATATCCCAAGAGGTGCAGCATGCCGTGTACTATCAGGTAACCCACCTCTCTCAAAAAGCTATGGCCGTACTCCTGCGCTTGCTGTTGCGCCCTTTCCATCGACAATACTATATCCCCCAGTACCACCGCCTGGCCATTACGCCCTGCCTCATTGAGGGCAGCTTGTAAATCTCTCCTATCTCGTCCATCGTCTTCAAACTCCAGCATAGGAAATGACAGCACATCAGTCGGTGCATCCACTCCTCTGTATTGCCTGTTAAGTTGATGAATCTGTTGATCATCCACTAACAATACGCTCACCTCAACCGGGATACTTACACCTTCCATTTCTAAAGTTTTAGATACACACTCCTCTATAAACCTTTTTATTTCTGGCGTCATTTCTATCTTATCCTGTGAGTTGTTAATTTCCACCACCATCTCGCTCATCTCGCTCCTCTTTTAAATCTAAATCTGGATATTCAATACGCTCATGGAATATGCCGCACAGCACATCTTTAAATGCCGTAGCAATGGAATCTAAGTCCTTAAGCGTCAAATGGCATTCATCCAGCTGCCCGTCCTCCAGCTTCTCCTTTATTAGCTTGCGTATCAAGCCCTCTAGCTTCCCTGGCGCAGGGTCGGACAAGGTCCTCATTGCGGCTTCAACCGTATCAGCCAGCATCACTATAGCCGTTTCAGGAGTTTGGGGTTTTGGCCCCTTGTATCGAAAATCCTCCAGTCTAACATCCTTGGTATTATTCTTGGCCTTATGATAAAAGTATATTACCGGCGTGGTACCGTGATGCTGCAGTATAAAGTCTTGAATCGCCCTTGGAATCTTATACCTTTGAGCTAATTTAATTCCTTCCTTGGTATGGGAGATAATGATGTTGGTACTCAATGTGGGATTTAATTTATCATGCGGATTATCAGCTGTAAGCTGATTTTCTTTGAAATAATAAGGCCTAACAAGCTTCCCCACATCGTGGTAATAGGCACCTACTCTGGCAAGCAGGCCGTTTGCTCCCACTGCCTGAGCCGCACTCTCGGCAAGGTTAGCCACTATTATGCTGTGGTGATAGGTCCCAGGCGCTTCCCTTAACAGCCGCCTCAACAAGGGGTGATTGGGATTTGAAAGCTCTATCAACCTTATAGGTGTTATGACGCCAAACGCGTTCTCCCAAATGGGCAAAGTGCCCACTGCCAGCACAGCCGCCAGCACTCCGCTTCCGCCACCCCACAGCGAGCAGCGCACAGCACTCCACCAGTTACCTGATACAATCAGCTCATACCCAACTATGCTCAGCATGCTGGCCGCACTGGCTCCCACTCCCGCCAAAAACAAGCCATTTCTCTGCTGGGACCGGTGAGCTATATATATCCCCGTCATCCCTCCCAGCAGTCCTGCAATCACCACGCCCAAGTGTCCTCGCGTCATTATACCCACTAATACCGCTATGAGCACATTGACAAAAAAGGCGATCCTGGGCTTTACCAAGACAGTCAACAACAACGCCGACAAAGCAACCGGCATGAGATATTGGTCTACCACCGACATGCCATAGCTTATCCCCAGGGTCAGGCCGACCACCAAAGTAATCAGGATAAACGTAACGGGTTGTCCAATAAGCTCCTTCTCAAAGCAGTGGATATACAACACCCCTGCAATTTCCAACAACAACACTAAAAACCCCAGACCTACCACTAGAGGCACGTCAAAAATCTCATTTTTGAGAAGGCCCAACTCCTTTAGCATGGCAATCTGTTCCTCAGTAACTGGTTGCCCATCCTGAACGATATACTGGCCCTTTTTGTAAATAACCCTTTCAACATTTTGTGCCGCCTTTTGCCTTTCCGCCTCAGTGGCCTCATGGTCGTATACCATATTAGGTTTGATAATAGTTAGCCCAATGGTTGTACCCACAAGGCGCAAGCCATTGGAAACTGGCAGCGTCAAAACTTCGTTTCTCAGCGTATTTTTGGCTTCCAGCAAATTATCCTCTTTTATCTTTAAGTCCAGCAGATTTATCACTATTTCCAACAATCGCTCATGAAGCTGGGAAATCTCGGACTCATCTGCTGTAATGCAAGCAAGTAACTCATCGTTTGACAATTCAACGCTTATACGCCCTCTTATTTGATCCAAAAACTCCCTATCAAACACCTGGTGGTAATCCACCTTGACAGCATCATGGACATTTCCCTGAGTACTACCTTGACTTTGGTCAGCCTCACCGGCTTGCTGCGTTTGGGCTTTTCCCCCTTCATTTCCATCTAAAGAGTGTTGTTGTGACAAGGTTGTTTTTTGCTTTTCTTCCCATCCCTTTAGCCTTTGGTTGGCAATGTCTCGCACTATCATTATCTCTTTAAATATCCTGTTTATCTCTTCAACGGTCTCTGTCTTCACATCCTGGTTTAACCTGTAAATAGGAGCCACGCTCTGCCTGGCCTGCTCCATCCTTCGCTGTGTAGCAATCTTGTTTTCTACATCCCTGGGTGCGCGGATAGATTCTGTGGCAATATCACCCACCTTCAAATCATACCTTTTGGGCGAGACAGCAGCCAATAATACAACAAATATGCTGATATAAGCCGCTACGCCTATTGCAATTTGTAATAGCAGATTTGTATTGGCTACCTTAAAAAGCCGCGTTCCAGCCCATGAAACCTTTTTTCCGTTGTCCTTACCTGTTACTGCTAAATTCACGGGAATCCTCCTGTTCAGCTCCTCCTTTGCCCGAATAAAACTTCTCATAAGCCTGGACGATCTTCATGACCAGCTCATGGCGTACCACGTCCTGCTGCGTCAAGAACACAAACTCTATCCCCTTTATGCCCTTCAACACCTGTATGGCTTCCACAAGGCCTGACTTTTTACCCCGCGGAAGATCAATCTGCGTAATATCGCCAGTTATTACAGCTTTAGAGCCCACCCCTATTCTCGTCAAAAACATCTTCATCTGCTCAGGCGTGGTATTTTGGGCCTCATCCAGTATGATGAACGAATCCTCCAGCGTACGCCCCCTCATATAGGCAAGGGGAGCCACCTCAATAATCCCTCGCTCGATCAGCTTTAAATAATTTTCCAACCCTATCAGGTCGTACAGCGCATCGTACAAAGGCCTAAGATAAGGGTCCACCTTGTTTTGTAGGTCTCCCGGCAAAAAGCCCAGCTTTTCACCTGCCTCCACCGCTGGCCGAGTCAGTATAATACGTCCCACTTCCCGGCTTTTATAAGCCGTCACAGCCATAGCCATGGCCAGGTAAGTCTTACCCGTTCCAGCAGGGCCTATCCCAAACACAATGTCATTCTGAGCAATGGCTGTAACATAACGTTTTTGGCCAAGCGTCTTACAACGGACCTGCTTGCCTTTATGGGTTAAACATATCACATCAGATGCTATATCCTCTATAAGGTCCTCGCGACCTTCAGCCGCCAGCTGTATGGCATACCTGACTTGCGCCCTGTCCACAGCCTCCCCTTTCCCTATCATATCAAGCAGCTTGGTTATTACCGTATAAGCCATCTCCACTTGCTGTGGTTTCCCCATGATGACCACATTTGTCCCACGGGTTACAACATTTACCCCTATTTCTTCCTCAATCACCTCTAAATTTTGATCAAAGCTGCCGAAAAGCGCTCGCAACTTTTCCATGCTGTCAATTTCTACAATCTTTTCAACCCTAAAGCTCTCCAATCAAGCAATCCCCCTACTCAACATTGATTTTTTGCTCTAACGATATATCCTCCAATACTTCCACATATACAGTAGCTTTTATCCCTTTACCTTCTATCATATCGTATTTCACTTGTTTGTCAACAATTTTAACATTAGAGGGAATTTTTTTATTCACATCCTCCATAGCCCTCTTTTGCGCTGTTTCTCTAAGAACCTCCAAGGACATACTGGCTGGTAGCTTCTCAACCTCATAGTATTCCCTCACTATCATGGTAACGGGGAAAAACCTTCCTTCCCCAAAAAAGGGCACCCTCTTTTCCTCCACTTCATAGTGCTTAAAAGGTATTTCCCCTTTTTGATATTCCACAACCCACCGCCCCATATCGATGAACTTATGAACCACCTTCTTGCCAGTCCGCCGCACAACCCCTTCTTCCACCGAACATATGGCCTGGCCTTCATACCACGTACGTGCGGTTACCTGAGCCATAGCGTGCACAAAACGTGTAGCCTTGGTCTCCGGGTCTTCAATTACGCCGCTTACCAAAAGCTGCCCCTTCTTCACCGTATCGCCCACTCTTACCATGGGTTGGCCTTCTAGTACAACCATCTCATGGATTATGCCGTCTTTGCTTGCCACTATATTGCAGGGTAAATCCTTATCAACCATAGGAGGTGGCTGTGCCCTCTCCACTACTTTTACTATAGCCTTGGTTCCTTTAATCTGAATGCTAGCCCACCAAATATCGGGTATGTCTGTGACCAACCGGTTTTCAATCGCCGATATATCAAGCCCTTTTTTAAAAGCCCCTGGCCTGATACCGTATTTGGCCAGAACATTTAATAGCTCCTCATCTGGTACCTTGAGATTCCCTTCTATATCTACCATCCATATAAATGAAGAAAGGAAGTACAACACCACCATGAATGCCGTCAACCCAATGAGTAACATCTTTCTGTGACGAAGCCGAACAAGCAAAAAGGGTAACCCCTTTTTCCCGAGTATCTTAACCCTACATTTTACCTTTGGCGCAATACCTTTAAGCCTTTTAAATCCGCCAATGCTTATGCAAGCGGTCATGGTGGTATAGCCCGAACGCTTTATCCCCCATAAAAAAATTCCATTGCTTATGGTCAAATTGATGAACTTTTCTAGAGACAGGCCATCCACCCTTATGACCAGATAGCCAGCTATGTAATTCCACAGCTTCAAAACAAGCAATGCCTTTCACCTCGGCACCTAAAATTCCACCAGCTTTATCACACCGGTTATCAAGATGTCATCAGCGGCAATATTTTTAAGGTTCATATCCTGCCCCTCAACGCGGATCACACCGATTGTAGAGTTGAGACGTATCTTCTGGGGCGTATACTCTATTACCCCCCTATGGTTCTCAACCAGCATTTGATTGTTGCCAATCATGCTGATTCTGGGTAGATTGAGCACGATATCCTTTGGAAGTTCAAAAATTTCGGATACCTTTGCCTTTACTTCTTCTATCCTCCTTTTCCTCAAGGCAATCCCTCCTTGATACAAAATAATATGCAAAAAAAAGAAAAACTAGAATGCATTAGACATTCTAGTTTTTCTCAGATGGCAAAATGTCTTTAATAAAGTCGCCTTCCTCTTAACGCCTTAGGGGGCTGCAACAGCTCGGACATTATAATGCCATTTATTATGGCATGCTTGCTAAAAGAAAGAGCGTGAGGTTTTACTTCTGGGGATATAATTTCAAGCCTCACAGCCGCAACATTTTCTCTAGCAACATCTTTAGAAGTATACTCTAAACCCTCTTGGCTTACCCCCTCGAGAGAGTTGTCAAATGAGCTATCAACAGAAAAGCCTTGGACCCTCTCAGCATCTATGGATGTCCTGAACCTTTCAGTAGCCATGTACGTTTTGTTCTCTTTCTCAATGCTAGATATTTGCGTCTGACGGCCGCCAGGCCGCCGGTAAACATCCCCTTCATCTCGGGACTGTGTTGACGTCTTTGGCTGCCTAGGCCTCACAGGGGCGCCTGAAACCTCAGCATTAGGCCATTGCTTAGGAGCCCCTGTATGTTTTAATATATTGGCTATTATCATGCTAAGCACTATAAACACTATAATTATATCTAACATTTATCATCATCTCCAGACCGGCGTGCGCCTCTATTTCTTGTCTTCACTAGATGTATCTTCCCTTCCCATCCTGGCTATGGAATCCCTCATCTGCGTATCGGCTATTATGTTTTTCATGGCGTAATAGTCCATTACTCCCAGCTTCCCTTCTCTGAGGGCTGCAGCTATAGCCCTAGGAATTTCAGCTTCGGCTTCTACCACTTTGGCTCGCATCTCCTGCACGGCGGCGCGCATCTCCTGCTCCTTGGCCACGGCCATGGCACGCCTCTCTTCAGCCTTAGCCTGGGCAATCCGCTTATCGGCCTCTGCCTGGTCAATTTGAAGCTGAGCACCTATGTTCCTTCCCACGTCCACATCGGCTATGTCAATAGAGAGTATCTCAAACGCCGTCCCTGCATGAAGGCTCTTGTTGAGCACCGTCTGTGAAATGCGATCGGGATTTTCCAGCACTTCTTTATGGCTCTCAGCCGAACCTACAGTGGTCACTATGCCTTCTCCTACCCTGGCCAGTATGGTCTCCTCGCCGGCACCGCCAACCAACCTGTCTATGTTGGCCCTCACAGTAACCCGCGCCTTTACCATCACCTCTATGCCGTCCTTTGCCACAGCCGATACCTTGGGCGTCTCTATCACCTTGGGGTTTACGCTCATCTGAACGGCCTGCAGCACATCCCTTCCTGCCAAGTCTATGGCAGCCGCCCTTTCAAACTCAAGAGGAATATTGGCCCTTTGAGCCGCAATCAATGCATTTACCACGCGGTCTACATTGCCTCCCGCAAGGTAATGAGCTTCAAGCTTGTCAACGCTGAGGTCCAGACCTGCCTTAGTAGCTTTTATAAGGGGATTGATTATCCTGGACGGGATCACCCTTCTCAGCCGCATACCTATCAAGTTGAAAATACCTATCTTGACCCCTGCTGCCAGTGCTGAAATCCACAATCCCAGCGGCACAAAAGTAAGGATCACGGCCAGCACTATTATAGCCACTACTATCAAGCCCATTACAAGTAAAATGGTCTCTGGCATACTACCATCTCCTTTTTTATTTTTTTCAGGCTTAGGCTAATAAAAACAGCGCCTTACAGCCTGGTGACGACAATCTTTGAACCCTCAACTTCCACCACTTTCACCTTCTCACCCGGCAAAATAAATTCACCATCCGACACCACATCGTATTTGACTCCCTCGATCTCCACGATGCCAGCCGGCCTTAACGGGGTTACCACACTTCCGGCTTTGCCTACAAGCTGTACATGCCCTGCCTTCTGCATTGGTTGGGCTTCTTTCACCGTCACCACTTTCTCGGTTAAAACCAGCTTTCTAAGCAACCTGGGTCCGCCAAACAGCCCATACAGTATAGGTATGGCAATAATAGCGGCCAGCAAAGCTATCCCTACTGCCATCATCCCTTTTGCAAAATCTGAAGCAGAAAATACCAGCCCTCCCAATATAGCGATAATCCCGCCTATGCCAAATACGCCAAATCCGGGAACAGCCAGCTCAATTGCAAGTAAAATAAGACCTATTACAAACAACATTATAGACCACCATTCGGTATAACCAGCCAGAAAATTCCCTCCAAAATACAAGCCAAAGCATATCACGCCTATAATGCCAGGCAATCCAAATCCAGGCACAAAAACCTCGATAAGTATTGCTATCATGCCAACCAACAACAAGAGAGATGACACATCGGTACGAGTCAAAAACTGGGCTATTTTTATCTTAAAATCGGGCTCCACCCTGTATATCTGCGCATCTGCCCACCCTAAATGTGAAAGCGCGTCATCCACATTTTTAGCGATGGCATCCGCATACCCGCACTTTAAAGCCTCCTGAATAGTCAGGTCCAGCAAAGAACCCTTCTCCTTTATACCCGGTATCTCTATCGTTCTGTCTACCATAGCAGCAGCAATTTTGGGGTCCCTCCCCTTCAACTCAGCAGTGCTCCTGAACTCGCCGCTTATTGCTGCCACGTTCTTTTCAGTGTATGGTATAGGTTCTGCCGAACCCATATGGCTGCCCGGTGCCATTATTATGGTGTCAGAAGCTATGGCTATCAGCGCTCCAGCAGACTCGGCTCGGTCAATGATATACACAGCAGTCGGTACTTTCGATTCAAGCAAGGCCTTCTTTATGTTAAAAGCAGCATCCACCCTTCCTCCCAGCGTGGATATCACAAAGAGTATGCCACCAGCGTTGTCGGCATTTGCCAGCCTAACCTGCTTTTCAACGAAAGCAGCCATGGCAGGCGTTATCTCCCCCTGTATGGGAACCACATAAACCCTATCATTATCTGCCAGAGCTAACGCACCTGCCGCCCACACAGCCACAATCATAAACCCCAAGACAAGCCCAAGCCCGTATTTTTTATTTATAAAATTCCCCTTTGACATATTAATACCCCTTAACAGCTTTTATACTGGACTCCTTATATTAATCATACCCTTGCTAATAACAAAAAAACACCTATTTAACGCCTTTGCCACTATTATTGTTTATTCCACAATCCTCAGATAATTCCTGCTTTTTTGTTCTTTTTGTGCGAAATCAATGCAAAAACCATGGAATGATCCGAGGTTTTCGAAGGTACAACGAAGTGATCTATTACCTCTATATCTTTGCTTACATATATGCGGTCAATGCGGGTATTGGGTGTATCGCTGTAAAATGCATAGGTATTCAAATACTCCTTTTGCTTGATGATAGCCGTATCCACCAAGCTGTCGCTTATGGATTGTCCATCTAGAGAATACGCTTGTTCGTTGAAATCGCCCATTAAAATGACATTCCCTTTTAAATTCTCAACTATGCCGTTAATCTCCTCTATCTGCCTCTGGCGCTCCTCTCGTTTCAAACCTAGGTGCACGTTTAATATGTGATATATATCCCCTTCTATGCTGACCTTTGCCTTTAAAATCGCCCTCTTTTCCAATGAGCTGGAATACAGCCTGATATTTTGGTGTTCTATAATGGGATACACACTTATAATGGCATTACCGTATTTTATCCCCAGCACGTTTATGGTCTCACCGTATACATAATAAAATCCCAGAGCTGATGCAATCTCGCGTGCCTGATTTTTAAATCTAGACCGTGGCATGTAATAGTCCACTTCTTGAAGCGCAATGATGTGTGCTTTGGAACCTTTTATCTCCTCTATTATTGACCTTAAACTCTCTCTACCCTTATGGTCCACTCCGTGGCGTATATTGAAGCTCAAAAGCAGTATCTCCTTATCATCTTGACTTTGCATGTCGTCACCGTCCACCAACTGGTCATCGACCCTTCCCCTTGACGCATCGCCCCTGTCAGCGGGATGGGGCGGCTCTATCGATACCTCCACAAAGTCCTCATGGCGGATCACATAACCGGTTCTGAAATTCAAAAAAGCCACAAGCTGGCATACAGTAAACAGAGCGATCAAAAAGACCATAAAGCCGTGTATGCCTTTCCGCCTCAAAACCCCCCTCCCCCCTTATTGTATACAAACTATTCATCCAACCAGCTTATATCCTTCAATTTTATTATACTACATATTCCGTCAATTTTCATTTAGTTCTTCATATATTTCTCTTACCTTTTTTTTCAATACTGGATGAACAAAATCGGGATCGATCTCAGCAATCGGCCCCATCACGAAAGCCCGGTTGTGGGCATCGGGATGGGGCACTATCAAATGCTCTTCTATTATTATCCTGTCCTCGTAAAATATGAGGTCCAGGTCTATATTACGAGGCCCCCAGCGAATTTTCCTTTCCCTACCCATCTCTTTTTCTACTTCAAGAAGCACATCCAAAAGCTCTACCGGTGAAAGTTCGGTTTCCACAAGACAGGCGGCGTTCAAAAATTTATCTTGCTCTTTATACCCGTAAGGTTCCGTCTCTATAACAGAAGACATCTTGATGACCTTTATACCCCGCCGCCCCATCCTTTCAATGGCCTCGGTGATGTTCCTTTCTCTATCCCCCAGGTTGCTCCCCAGGGCTACAAACGCCCTTGGCATTTTATCGCCTCCACAATGTCTATGGCCCTCCGGTTCTCCTTTACGTCGTGCACCCTCACTATGTCTACTCCATTTAACGTGCATAATACCGTCACTGCAAGGGTTCCTTCCAGTCTCTCCTCAGGTGGTACATCCCCCAACGCCTTTCCGATAAAAGTCTTTCTCGATGCTCCAATAAGAAGCGGCTTTTTCAGGCTTTTAAATTCCTTTAGCCGGCCTAAGATTTCCAGGTTGTGCTCATAGTTTTTCCCAAAGCCGATTCCGGGATCTAGGATGATGTTTTCGGGTCTTACTCCAAAAGAAACGGCAAAATCAATCCTCTCGTAAAAGTACTCTACTATTTCCCTCACCACATCATCATAATAAGGATTTTTCTGCATATCCTTTGGCGTTCCTTTTATGTGCATCAGTACCAAAGGAGCTTTATATTCGGCCACTACCTTTACAAGATTTTCGTCAAACTGAAGCCCACTGATGTCGTTTATTAAATCCGCTCCTGCATTCAGCGCTTTTTCCGCCACTTTAGCTCTGTAAGTATCCACCGATATAGGAACTTGCGAAAACTCCTCACGGAGAGCCTTTACAGCCGGAAGCACCCTTTTCAGTTCTTCTTCCTCCTCTACGGGTTCGGAACCGGGACGGGTTGAAAGGCCACCTATATCTATGATGTCGACTCCGTTTTCTATCATTTCTGAAGCGGCCTTTATGACCTGCTCTAAATCCTCTTTTCTTGAACGGGCAAAGAAGGAGTCCGGCGTAACGTTTATTATACCCATCAGCCGGGTGCGGTCAAAAGTTATCCGGCGGCCCCACGGGCTTTCGATATATGCCGGTTTTTTGCTTTCCAGGTAATCTCTTAGCTTTTTCCTTACATCCTGCAATCCAAAGTAATCGGCTCTCTCTAATTTTTTTAACAAAGCCTCATAGTGCTTTCTGGTGCCCAGAAGAATTACGTCCGACCTTTCTACCTTGCAGTCTACGGCGTTTTTGTGAACCACTGCATCCCCGCCGAGAGACAGCATTTCCTGCTTTATAACATTTGCTCCCGGAGCTAATACGTCATAGATTTTCAAGGGTATAATTTCCGCTTTTCTTTCAAATATTGGAAAGGATGCCGAATGGGCTCCCACCTTTTCCATTTCAACTTGCAAATACTCACGAGAAATCTCCAACATCAATTTTCAGTCATCCCTTTCTCCACACATGCAAAAGCATCGTGGTTATGTATACTCTCGAAACTCGTAACCTGGACCTTATACCATTCTATCCTCTTATCTTTTTCAAGTTCTAAAGCCACATCGCGTGTCACATCCTCCACGAATTTTGCGTTATTGTATGCCATTTCCGTCACGAATTTTTCATCAGGCCTTTTAAGGAGGGCGTATATAGGAGAGCTGGCACTCCTCTCAGCTATCTCGGCAAGGTCTTCAAACCATATCATCTTTTTTGACCTTACGTAAATCTCCACAATCGCCCGCTGGTTGTGAGCACCTTTTTCGCTTATTTCCTTAGAACACGGGCAGAGGGTGTGAACCGGAACTTGCACTCCCATGGTTATAGTAGACATCATGCTACTTTCTGCTTCTATCACGGCCTGTATTTTAAGCGGCGAGGAAAGCCGGGAAACCGGCGATTCTTTCCATAAAAAATACGGAAAGCAAATATTAAGGTAACTTTTTTCAGCTCGCAGTTTGTCTTTTATTTCGGCAAGAATTTCTACTAAAGCAGCCGGACTCAGCATTTTTAAATTGTTTAACACTTCCACAAACCTGCTCATGTGTGTGCCCCGTATGTCATGCCTTAAATCGACTGAAAGGCTTATTTTAGCGACGGTGTACTGATGGCCCTTCGTCTTATCCAGCACCTTTAAGGGCCACTCTATGTTTTTTATCCCAACCTTTTTAAGAGGAAGCCGCCTTTCGTCCTTTTCACTTTGAACGTCCTTCAAAGCTTTCACCCCTGTATACAACCCCGCTTGTTTCGGTCTCCCAGACCTGCACCTCGTAAAGCCTGCAATTTTTTCTATTTACACTCTCTTCAAGCTGCTTCCACACCCAGAGGGCTATGTTTTCCGCCGAAGGTTGCTTTATAATGTTATTAATGTATGAGTGATCGATTTTTTTCAAAACTTTTTCATTTACAATCTCTTTCAGCTCTAAAAAATCCATTATCATGCCCTCATGGTCCGGAATCCCTTGCAGCACCACCACTAGCTTATAAGTGTGACCATGAAGTTTCTCGCATCTTCCTTTATAGCTTTCGAGGTTGTGAGCAGCGTCAAACTTAAACTCTTTTATTAAAAACAACTTTTCATCCCGTCCTTCCATAAGATTCGTCGGCTTTTAGTAGCGAAATACTACCGTCACCGATTCCTCCGCCACCAGTTAACCGTCGAACGCTTTCACTGTGTCGTTCATTAGATAAAAACCTGGTGCATATGCACCAGGTTTACAGGCATTTGCAATATTTCCTCCCCTTTGCAAGCACTTGTCTTCTAACGAGCTTACTGCTTTAGTGTGTTATTCAGCAACCTTTGCTTTAGCAACTTTCCTCCTGCCGACCGAGGGAGGGATAATTTCACATTTTACGCAGGTTGTTAGCGATATCTTCTCTTTCTGCGAGCTGCTTCAGACTTCTTCTTGCGCCGTACGCTGGGCTTTTCGTAGTGTTCACGCTTGCGCAGCTCAGCCAGAACGCCTGCCCGAGCACATTGACGCTTAAAACGCCTTAAAGCGCTCTCAAACGACTCGTTTTCTCCCACTCTGACTTCAACTTCTGCCATGCCTTCTCCCTCCCTCCGCCAAGACAAATTAAGATAATAAAATGTGAAATACCGCTGTGAGTCTATTATACCCTTTCATTCTGTTGTGTGTCAATAAACAAAATCGAGGCCATCAACCCGGCGGCCAAGTAAGGCTTCTGCCTCCTAACAGGTGATAGTGTAGGTGGTTCACAGCCTGCCCGGCATCCTTACCGCAGTTGACCACCACCCTGTATCCGCTGTCCTTTACTCCCAGTTGCTGTGCAATTCTGGGCATGGTGGCAAATATGTGAGCAATTACCTGGCTGTTCTCTTGTGTCACCTCATTGATGGAAGAGATGTGCTGCTTGGGTATTACCAGCACATGTACAGGCGCCTTGGGGTCGATGTCATGGAAGGCAAGTATGCTGTCATCCTCATAAACAATCCTGGAAGGAATTTGCTTGCTCACTATCTTACAGAATATGCAATCATCCATAAAGACTACCTCCTAACACTATGGTGAATTCAATCTCTGTACATAATTTTACCACATATTCGCAATCAATTCATCCCTTTCGACCTCTGGATAACTGGCAGCAAATCCATCCGCCATCACCCGTTTTGCACTTCACCCACCATGTAATCGTCCCTTACTTCCTTCAGCTTCACATTCAAAATTTGTCCCTTCAAATCCACCTGGCTGCCAGCCACCACCCTTATATAGTGCTGTGTATACCCTTCATAGGTATCAAGGCCGTAAGGGCTCTCCTGTTCAAAGTAGACTTCCTCAACTTTGCCTACAAACCCCTCCATATAGCGTCGTGCAATCTGATGCCCTATATCTATGAGTATACGGCTACGCTCTTCTTTGACCCGCGCCGGCACTTGATTGGGGAATTTGGCAGCGGGTGTCCCTTCCCTTGGAGAGTACTGGAATACATGCATCCTGCTAAACCCAATCCGTTGTACAAAGTTCACGGTCTCCTCAAACTCGGCATCTGTCTCCCCAGGGAACCCCACCATCACATCGGTGGTTATGGCGGCATCGGGGAAACTCTGACGTATCACGCTTATTGCTTGGCTATACTGTTGTGTGGTGTAGCGCCTGTTCATCCTCTTTAGGACAGAATCGCTACCGCTCTGAAGTGGGACATGGAAGTGTCGGCACACCTTATGGAGCTTCTGAACGCCCTCAATAAATTCATAGGTTATAAAGTTGGGTTCAATCGAGCCCAAGCGTATTCTTGCCAACCCCTCTATCGAATTTAAACCCTCAAGCAATGAAAGCAAGTTTACACCCTGCAATTCTTTCTGCAGGTCCATTCCATACGAAGCCAAATGAATTCCCGTCAGCACTATTTCCTTAAACCCGACGCCCACCAACCGCCTTGCCTCTTCCAACACCTCATGTAGAGGCCTGCTCCTTATAGGTCCACGGGTATAGGGTATTATACAGTAAGTGCAAAACTGGTTACATCCTTCCTGCACCTTCAATATAGCCCTAGTTCTTCCCTCGTATGAGCTTATGGGAGTGCTTTCGAATTTCCTCACCTTCATTATGTCTTTTACATCAACGACTACTCCTTCCGCAGACTGCGCTTCTTCCACCAGGTCCACGATTTTGTGCCGGTCCTGCGTACCCACCACCAGCTTGACGCCTGGGATTTTTTTTGCTTCCTCGGCTGACCTTTGGGCAAAGCAGCCCACTACTACAATGGCGGCATGGGGGTTAGTCCGGTGAGCCTTACGTATCATCTGCCTGGACTTTCTGTCAGCCAGGTTGGTAACGGTACAGGTATTGACCACGTAAACATCAGCCTTCTCACCGAAATCCACTATACGATACCCTCGGCTCGCAAACTGCTCCATCATTGCTTGGGTATCATACTGATTTACCTTACAACCCAAAGTATAAAAAGCAACGCTTTTTCTCTCTACTCTGCCTTCCATTGCATCTCCCCTGCACAAAACATGATTGCAGATAATATGGCCACTCCTACCGTTTCGGTCCTCAATATCCTGGGGCCGAGGGAGACGGTATTCCACCCCATTTCCCTTGCCTCTTCAACCTCCTGCTCTTCCCAGCCACCTTCTGGCCCCACCATAATGGCTATGCCATCCTCCCAGATATTTGAAGCTTCGAAAAGGCCTTTAAGCCCCGCCTTCCTCTCGTTTTCCCACGGGAATATGCGAAGCGTCTCGGAGGATTCACGTATCGCCTGGCTAAATGGCACAGGCAAGGAAACTTCCGGGATAATGCCCCTTCTGCTCTGCTTGGCCGCCTCTCTGGCAATCTTCTGCCAGCGGGACACCTTCTTAACCTCACTATCCACTGAATTAAGCTTTACTATAGTCCTGGCTGTAACCACCGGTACAATCCGGCGTACCCCCAACTCAACGCATTTTTGGATTATGAGGTCCATCTTGGTGCTCTTGGGAATAGCTTGATACAGCACTACTGTAACCTGGGGCTCGCCCTGGCTTGGGTAACTTCTCTCTATATAAACCTCAACCCCGTTTTTGCTCACGGCCTTTATCACGGCTTCATAGTCGTTCCCTTGACCGTCGCAAAGCTCAATAGCATCCCCTGGGCGCAAACGCAACACCCGATAGATGTGCTCGGCATCCTCACCCTCAATAGTCACTGCATTTCGCTTGATTTGTCCCCTTTCTATAAAAAACCTATGCATGCCTTGCCACCACCACTGCCCAGTCATCCATCGTACGATACTCAGCATCCCTATATCCTTCCTTGCCTATGGCCTGAAGAACGTCATCCAACCGATCAAGTATAATCCCCGAAGCTATGAACACTCCACCAGCATTCAAAAAGTCTTTGACGGGCCGTGTAAGAGCTATAATAACGTCGGCTATGATGTTGGCAACAACCACGTCATACTTGCCTTCCACCCCGTCGACCAGATTCCCCTGCACCACATCCATTCGAGAAAGCACACCGTTTTGCATAGCGTTTTGCCTTGCAATCCTCACAGCATTAGGGTCGATATCCACAGCCACTGCATGCCCTGCTCCCAAAAGTAAAGAAGCGATAGCGAGGATGCCCGTCCCACACCCAACATCCAGCACGCGGCAAGAGGGAAAAACATGCCTTTCAAGCTCCTGTATGCAAAGGATAGTGGTCTGGTGCGTTCCCGTTCCAAACGCCATGCCGGGGTCGAGCTCCAGCACTATCTCGCCCTCCCTAGAGGCGTACTCCTCCCACGTGGGCTTAACCACAATCCTTTGTCCCACCTTAACGGGCTTAAAATACTTCTTCCAGCCGTTTGCCCAATCATCCTCGTGCATGCTGGCAAGGGTTAGCTCTCCTGAGCCCACATCAAACCCCAAGTCCTGTTCTTTAAGCCACTTGATCCTCTCCTTGATGTACTGAAGCTTGTCATGAAATTCAGCGTCATTGGGGAGATAGCCTTTGAGGGTCACCTCATCGTTCAAATCCTTTAAAAGCGATTCGTCCACCAGCTCCCAATCGGCATTTTCCTCAATGAAGGCGGAAATCTCCCTTGGGTCCTCTATCACTACCCCCTCCACCCCCACTTCATACAGGGGCTGGGCCATCACATCAACGCCTTCATGTGTGGTCTTTATACTGATCTCTATCCACTTCATACATCATCCCTCCGCCTTCATTGAAATGATAAACCGCTATATGCTTAGTTAAACGCCAAATGCGTCTTTCATCTTATCGAAAAAAGATTTTTTATCATCATGATCCCTGTGTTCCTTGCTCAGCTCTTCAAACTGCCTTATGAGCTCCTTCTGCTTTTCTGTAAGCCGCCGGGGCACTTCTATGTTCACCTTTACATAGAGGTCCCCACGCGCCCCTCCCCTCAAATGTGGGATACCTTTGTTTTTTAGGCGGAATACCGTACCCGGCTGTGTACCTTCAGGGATGCGATATTTCATCTTACCCTCGAGAGTGGGCACCTCTATCTCTGCACCCAGGGCTGCCTGCCCAAAGGTTATGGGCACCTCGCAATACACGTCATACCCCTCCCGCTTGAAAATCTTGTGGGGCCGTACCGTTATATATACGTACAGGTCTCCCGGCGGACCACCGCGTTCTCCCGCTTCACCTTCTCCCCTCAAGGTGATAACCTGCCCACTATCGATGCCAGCAGGAACGTTTATGCTGATCTTCCTTATTCTCCTTATCTTCTTCCTGCCGTTGCAGCGATGGCAGGGTTCCTCAATTATAGTACCCTCTCCATGGCACCTGTCGCACACCCTCACATTTACAAAACGACCAAAGGCTGTGGTCTGCGAATACGAAATCTCACCCGTCCCTCTACATACCGGGCAAGTTACAGGCTGCGTGCCAGTCTTTGCCCCTGTACCTTTACATTCAGGGCAGGTCTCCAGCCGTGCAACCTCTATCTCCTTCTTAGTGCCAAAGGCTGCTTCCTCAAACGATATATCCAGGTCATAGCGGATATCGGCTCCCCGTACAGGCGCATTCCTGCGGCGCCTGCTGGAAGTACCAAACCCGATATCTCCAAAGAACATGTCAAATATATCGTCTATGCCACCAAAATCAAAATCGCCGAACCCTTGCCCGGTAGGCCCTTCATGTCCATACCTGTCATACTGGGCACGGGTCTCGGGATTGATGAGCACATTGTAGGCTTCATTGATCTCCTTAAACCTGGCTTCGGCCTCAGGATCGCCGGGATTTAAATCGGGATGGTACTTCTTTGCCAGATTTCTATAAGCCCTCTTGATCTCTTCCTCGGTAGCGTTGCGATCCACTCCCAGTATCTCATAGTAGTCCTTCTTCTTTTCCAAGCCCGCTCACCACCTTTCTGCCACACCTTGACCGCCAACACAACAAAAAAAGAATTCTAGAAAAGCCAAAACCGTGACGGTTTTGGCTTTTCTAGCTTATTTATTATCGTCCATCACTTCATAATCGGCATCTACCACATCATCATTTTTCGACCTATTTCCCTTACCCGATGCATCCTGACCGGAAGCCCCACCAGCAGACCTGGCTTGTTGTTGATATATCCTGCCGAATATTTCGTACGAAACCTGAGTGAGCTTCTCGGTAGCTGCTTTAATCTTATCTACGTCATTGCTCTCTATAGCCTTTCGAGTAGCCTCGATCTCCTTTTGGATCCTATCCTTATCTTCCTTACTGAGCTTATCGCCCATCTCCCTCATGGTCTTCTCGGTGTTGTATATGAGGGAGTCAGCGTTGTTCTTGGCCTCCACCAACTGCTTGCGCTTCTTATCTTCTTCTGCGTACCTTTCAGCATCCTTAATAGCCTTTTGTATCTCCTCTTCAGACAAATGTGTGGTTGCCGTAATGGTGATCTTCTGCTCTTTGCCGGTACCCAAATCCTTTGCGGAGACATGTACGATGCCGTTAGCGTCTATATCAAACGTCACCTCAATCTGAGGTACCCCTCTGGGAGCAGGCGGTATTCCATCCAAAATGAAGCGTCCCAGTGTCTTGTTGTCAGCCGCCATCGGCCTTTCGCCTTGCAGCACGTGTATCTCAACGCTGGTCTGGCCATCAGCGGCAGTGGTGAAAATCTGGCTCTTCCTGGTGGGTATGGTGGTATTTCGCTCTATAATCTTGGTAAACACTCCACCCAGCGTCTCAATGCCCAGCGAAAGAGGTGTCACATCAAGCAGCAACACATCCTTTACCTCTCCCGCCAGAACAGCCGCCTGAATAGCAGCACCTATGGCCACGCACTCGTCTGGGTTTATCCCCTTATAGGGCTCCTTACCTGTAGCTCTTCTCACAGCCTCCTGAACTGCGGGAATCCTGGTAGAACCGCCCACTAAGATTACCTTGTCGATATCATCGGGAGTAAGCCCTGCATCCTTGAGTGCCTGCCTTAATGGGCCCATGGTCATCTCCACCAGGTCAGCCGTCAGCTCCTCAAATTTAGCCCTGGTAAGGGTCATATCAATGTGCTTAGGACCAGAGGCATCGGCTGTAATAAATGGAAGGTTTATGTTAGTGGAAAGGGTACTGGAAAGCTCTATTTTGGCCTTTTCGGCCGCCTCCTTTAGCCTCTGCAAAGCCATCTTATCTTTTCTTAAATCAATGCCGTGTTCCTTCATGAATTCATCTGCTATATAGTCGATAATCCTTTGGTCAAAGTCATCTCCTCCCAGGCGATTGTTACCGCTGGTAGCCAACACTTCGAACACGCCGTCACCGATCTCGAGTATGGACACGTCAAAAGTTCCACCGCCCAAGTCATACACCAGTATCTTTTGGTTGCCTTCCTTGTCAAGGCCGTACGCCAAAGCTGCAGCAGTGGGCTCGTTGATTATACGGAGCACTTCCAGTCCGGCAATCCTTCCCGCATTCTTGGTGGCCTGACGTTGACTATCGTTAAAGTAAGCCGGCACAGTGATAACGGCCTGGGTAATCTTCTCGCCTAGATAAGCCTCTGCGTCCTGTTTCAGCTTCATAAGTATCATGGCAGATATTTCCTCGGGTGAATACTCCTTATCATCTATTTTCACCCTGTAATTAGTACCCATATGCCTTTTTATGGAAATCACGGTGCGCTCAGGATTGGTTATGGCTTGACGCTTGGCAACCTGTCCTACCAAGCGCTCCCCCGTCTTGGTAAAGGCCACAACAGAAGGAGTCACTCTACCGCCTTCTGCGTTGGGGATTACAACCGGTTGACCGCCTTCCATGACAGCAACACACGAGTTAGTGGTCCCAAGGTCTATCCCTATCACCTTTCCCATATCCTATTCCTCCTTTTATCTCCAGTTAAAGATTTTAAAGATTATTGCTTGACCGCCACTTTGACCATGCTGTGGCGTATTACCTTGTCTTTGTATTTATAACCTTTTTGAAAGACTTCAATCACGGTGTTGTCCTCAACGCCTTCTCCGGCTTCACCCTTCATGACAGCCTCGTGAAGCTCTGGATCAAAGGGCTTACCCAAAGCATCTATTTCTTCAACCCCCAGCTTTTTAAGTACGTCTTTGAACTGCCGTACCACCATTTCAACGCCTTTGGAAATGGTCTCATCCGGAGAACCCTCTTTAGCCGCATCAAGAGCCCTTTCCAGGTTATCCAAAATGGGCAAAAATAATTTTATGACATCGGCAGTTGCAGCGTCATACGCTTCGGCTATAGCGTTTTTGTTCCTTTTCCTGTAATTGTCAAAATCGGCTTGAATCCTTTGAGCCATAGAGAGGTATTCATCCCTCTCTTGTATGGCTTTCTCTAACTGTTGCTGCAAGCTCTCAACAGTAGGAACGGGCTGCTCCTCAACACAGCCCTCTTTCTGTTGCACCCCTTCTTCAACATCCAGATCTTTCACGGGCGTATCATCGTTTTGATCGCTTTCAGCGGCAACAACATCTTCAAGATTTGACTTTAATTCCTCATTTTCATTAATATCCTGCCCCTGTTCTCTCACCTGTTCCTCTTTTGGCAGATCATGGTTATTAATCATCAAAAATTCACCGCCCTTAAAATATTTTGACAATCAGTTTAAAAAATTATATTACTCCTCAAAAAGGGAAGTCAGGTACTTGCTTACAGCTTCACCTACATATCGGACCACCGAAACCGCTTTGGAATACTCCATCCGTGTAGGCCCTATAAGGCCCAAGGTTCCTAACACCTTGTCACCTATGCTGTAAGTGGTCATCACTATACTGCATTCTTTCATCTGTTCATGCTCGTTCTCAGTACCTATAACCACAGTTACTCCTTTTTTATCAAACTTGCTCAAAAGGGCATACAACAAATCCTTTTGTTCCATCAAGTTTAAAAAGGCTCTGGCTTTCATTATGTCCCTGTACTCTGGAAAATTGAATATATTGGTGGTGCCTCCCAGATACACCTCCGTTTGCTCTTTATGAGCGATGCTTTCAGTTAAGGCATCTATAATAGAATTGAAAAACTCTTTCTGCCTCATCATCTCCTTCTGTACATCCTGTACGGAATTTATATCTACCTCTGCAAACGTCTTGTTGCGGTAGTGTACCGTTAGCATGTTGGAAACCCTCTCTAGATACCCCACATCAATATCAGCAGGTATCCGTATAATGGTATCCTTTATTATGCCTGCAGAGGTTACAACCAATAAAAGGGCATACTGCCTGTCGACCGGTATCAGCTCAATGCGCTTTATCAACACCTTATTAAGCTGCGGGCCCAGCACTACCGAAGTATAATTTGTAATGTCAGATAGCACCTTGGCCACCTGCTCTATGACCTTCTCTATTTCAGCAGTACGCTGCTCGTATATCTTCTTGATGCGCTCAGCTTCATCAGCGGTAAGCATCCTGGTCTTCATCAGTTTATCCACATACAGACGATATGCTTTATCCGACGGGATACGCCCTGCTGATGTATGCGGCTGGTGCAAATACCCCATCTCTTCCAGATCAGACATTTCGTTCCTTATGGTAGCAGGGCTGATACCCATGCCATACTTTTTGGCTATCGTTCTGGAGCCTACCGGCTCCCCTGAACAGATATAATCATCTATCACCGCCTGCAGTATCTGTAGCTTGCGTTTGCCCAGTTGCACAGATATCACCCCTCTTTCTGTTAGCACTCTCATTAATCGAGTGCTAATCTATATTTAAGTTAGCACTTCAGCAATTGTTTGTCAATAGGTTTTTACTAGAGGTGCATAAATTCTAACAAAACGACATTTTGAACGTCCAACCCCTTTTGGGTAAGCCTAATGGAACCTCCTTCATCAATCAAAAGCCCCTGATTTACCAGCTTTTTAATGGTTTCATCATAATAGAACTCTATATCTTTCCCGAACCTGGCCTTAAACCTCTGTTTATTTATGCCCTTTACTAGGCGGAGCCCCAGCATTATAGTCTCAAAGCGTTCATCATCTTCCCCTATCTTCTCCCGGTAATTTATCTTCTGTGTACCATTCATCACCGCCCATATATACTCTTCTACGTCGCTGGTATTTGAAAACCTCTCATTATTAAAATAGGAATGCGCTCCACTTCCGCAACCTATATACTCTTCATTATACCAGTATATAAGGTTGTGAACACATTCCTTTCCTGGTATGGCAAAATTGGATATTTCATATTGTTCAAATCCAAATCTGCTTACGTATTCCCTGCCCCTGTAGTACATCAGCCTATCTTCTTCCTGAGTAGGAAGCGAAAATCTTCCCTCCTCATACCAACGATATAGCGAAGTGCCAGGCTCCACCTTCAAGCTGTACATGGATATATGCTGTATTCCAAGGGCACACACCTTCTCAAGGGTCTCCAACCAATCCTCCAACGTCTGATAGGGCAACCCGAACATGACATCCACGTTTATGTTTTCAAACCTCGCCTCTTTAGCGTACATCATGCTTTGAACAAAGTCATCGCTGCTGTGTATCCTCCCCAGAAACCTCAGATGCTTATCCTGCCACGCTTGTAATCCTATGCTCAAGCGGTTTACTCCGGCAGCCCTCAACGTCAACAGCTTATCCAAGTCAACAGTGCCGGGGTTAGCTTCAATAGTGACCTCTGCATCTTTTTGCACGTTGAAGTTTTTAAAGCACGCCTCCAACACTCTGGATATCTGCTGCCCAGAAAAAAGGGTAGGGGTACCCCCACCCAGATATATGCTTTTGACAACACAACCGCCAACTACACCCTTCCATTCGAGTATTTCCCTACAAAGGGCCTCAAGATAGGGCTCCATCCACCGCTCCATTCCTTGATAAGACGGAAAGTCGCAGTAATGACATTTTTTTAGGCAAAATGGAAAGTGTATATAAATCCCCACCTGGCGCATAGGGCTCTCCTTCCCATTTAATTAAGTTCAATTGAGCTTGAGTACGGCCATAAAAGCCTCCTGAGGAACCTCTACAGAGCCAACTTGGCGCATCCTCTTTTTGCCTTCCTTCTGCTTCTCCAGCAGCTTCTTCTTACGGGTGACGTCTCCGCCATAACACTTGGCAAGGACATCCTTCCTCAAGGCTTTTATGGTCTCACGAGCTATAACCCTGCTCCCAATAGCCGCTTGAATGGGTATCTCAAACAGGTGACGCGGTATGACCTCCTTCAGTTTTTGAACTATAGCTCGTCCCCTGGCATAGGCTTTATCCCTGTGCACTATGACCGAAAGGGCATCCACCATCTGTCCATTGAGCAATATGTCCAGCTTGACCAAATCCGACTCTTTATATCCTATGAGTTCATAGTCAAAGGATGCATACCCCTTCGTCCTGGACTTAAGCGCATCGAAAAAGTCGTATATGATCTCGTTAAGCGGGAGCTCATATGTCAGCATCACCCTGGTACTCTCAAGATACTCCATATGCCTAAACTCTCCACGCCGTTCCTGGCACAGTTCCATAATATCCCCAACGTACTCAGTAGGGGTTATGATTTGAGCCCTCACCACCGGCTCTTCCATATGGTCTATCTCGGCAGGCGAAGGCATATCAGTTGGATTAGATACCTCCAGCATTTCACCGTTCTTCTTGTACACGCGGTACACCACGCTAGGAGCGGTGGTTACAAGGTCTAGGTCATACTCCCTCTCCAGCCGTTCCTGAATGATCTCCATATGCAGTAGCCCCAGAAATCCACACCTGAAGCCAAACCCAAGAGCTGCCGATGTCTCAGGCTCAAAGACCAGCGATGCATCGTTAAGCTGCAGCTTTGCCAAGGCCTCCTTCAAATCCTCGTATTTTGCCCCATCAGCCGGATAAATGCCGCAGTAAACCATCGGCTGCAGCTTTTTATATCCCGGAAGGGGTTCAGAAGCCGGTCTGTCTGCGCTGGTTATGGTATCCCCCACACGGGTATCACCCACATTCTTTATCCCCGCCGCTATATACCCTACATCTCCTGCCCTTAGCTCGTCTATAGGCGTAAGATGAGGCCGGAATATGCCCACCTCGGTGACCTCGAATTCCTTGCCATTAGACATGATTCTAATCCTCTGGCCTGGCCTTACAGTCCCCTCTTTTATCCTGACATATGTGATGACCCCACGGTAGTTATCGTAAAACGAATCAAAAATCAAAGCCCTTAAAGGTGCATCCTCGTCGCCCTCCGGTGGTGGAATCCTCTCTATGATCCTGTCCAGCACTTCCTCTATGCCTATGCCGTTCTTGGCCGAGATAAGCGGTGCATCGTGGGCATCTAACCCGATCACCTCTTCAATCTGTGTCTTTGCCCATTCAGGGCGTGCACTTGGAAGGTCAATTTTATTGATTACAGGTATAATCTCCAGGTTATGTTCTAAAGCCAGGTACAGGTTTGCCAGGGTCTGAGCCTGTATGCCCTGGGATGCATCAACCACCAGCAACGCCCCTTCGCATGCAGCCAGGCTCTTTGAAACCTCGTAGGTAAAGTCAACGTGGCCCGGAGTATCGATAAGGTTTAATATATACTCCTCTCCATCTTTGTACTTGTAAACAAGCCTCACAGCTTGGGCTTTGATGGTAATGCCGCGTTCTCGCTCTATCTCCATGGTATCAAGTACCTGCTCCTGCATCTCCCTCTCAGTCAAAGTACCAGTTATCTCCAGCAAACGATCAGCGAGTGTGGACTTTCCATGATCTATATGGGCAATTATACAGAAATTCCGTATTTTACTTTGTCTGGCATTGGGCATATTTAATTTATTCCTCCTCTGCGTTTCGCTAACTGATAAACTACTTAAATATAATAATAAATGCATTGCAAAAAAGCAACTTTACTTTATAGGCATGGCCCAAACTGATTTCCATAGGCAAATAAAATGCCCCTCCCTGATCTTATCAGAAAGGAGCCCTTTCTTGTTAGTATTATACCATAAAATTTTGCGCACCTTATGCCCCTGGCAATTCATAAAATCACACTCGACAGCATCAAATTATTCTATAATCTGGCTCAAGGCTTCTGCAAGATATTTGGCAGTCCGTTTAGCTTCCTCCAGCGTGGTCAAGTTACTACCTACCTCGATAAGTATTGCCTTTGTGGACACGTGCTGATTATATCTTGAAGGCTTGACATATACAGGCTTTGCTATTCCGGGATACAGTTCATTCAACTTATTTGTAAGCCGCAAAGCAAACTTGTAGTTTTCTTTCCAATTGGGCTTTTCTGAAAAGCCACCCACGTATCCTTCACCGGTGCCGATGACCACGAACAGCTTAGCAACCCTCTGGCCGTCTATAACGATCACCTCATCATCGGGATTTTTTACCCCCGGCTGATACGCATTCCTGTGCAAGTCTATAAATATCTGAAGTGATTTATATTCTTCCATCCGCTTCTTTATGGTCTCCAGCGACCTTTGATAAGCGGTGGAATGGTCTCCTTGCTCGTGTTCTGTACGATCGTGAATCACAGGAATCCCCTTAGCCTGCAGGTGTTTCGCCAGCTCCTCACCTACTTTTACCACTGTGTAATTGAGGTCATTGCTACGAAAAGCCTCAACCTCTTTATAGGGATTTTGATTGTCTGGTCGGTAGGCTTCGCGGGAATGGGTATGGTATATGAGTACCTGTGGGCCCTCACCCGTCAAAGTAATGGGACCCAGGTCATCCTTTATTTTGGATATCTCTATCTTTATCTCCTCTGACATATCCGGGTCGTGTTTTAAAAACACCTCAGGCGCATCTATGTTCTGTTCCGTTTGCCGCTGTGTGGGCTCACCACGGGATGCACTGGTCTCAACAGCAACTTCCTGAGAAACCCCATCTTTGGCCGAAATACCGCTTAAAAACGGCATCTGGTAAGCTAGTATATTTCGCGGGTCATTAAGCTTATCAAGCACCTTTAGATAAAGCTGTCGTCCTTCTCCCGCGGGGTTCCCACCACCATTTGAGACAACAAAAGGTACGCCTCTGGATACCTTAGCTATCAGTTGATAGCAAAAAAAGGTTATTAACCCTATAACTACTGCCAACACAAGGTAATAAATTATAGTCTTTGCTCTGACCACCCGGATATGTACCATCCCCCACATCCTTCTTTCCTTTTTGTACTTTTATATAAATATTCGTGGGCAAAAACATGTATGCTTGGTTTTATCGAGTTAGCTTACAAAATGCTTTATATCCTCTATGGTCATGTTTTCATGCAGTGCCAAGTTAAGCCCATCAGCTAGAACATCGGCCACATAGTCTATCAACAGGTCTATCTCTTTAGGGGTGACTACCAAATCTCCCAGTTCCTCTGTTACCACTTGATGTACCAGGGCATCTAACTGAGCTTCGTCCATCTGTCTAAGCATCTGATAAAATTGGCTACCTGGGGTGGCCTGATCAGCAAACTGGTCTATTAACATTTGCAGAGAGTCACGTCCTATGGTGTAGGCGTAGACAACCGTAGGAACACCAATTGCAATGGTGGGAATACCCAGAGTTTCCCTGTTTAAACCCATTCGCTTGTTGCCTATACCTGAGCCAGGGCTTATCCCGGTATCGGCAATCTGTATCGTTACCCCAATTCTATCAGTCCTACGCGAAGCCAGAGCATCTATGGCAATCACCAGGTCCGGCCTTACCTTTTCCACAATACCTTTTATTATTTCTCCTGTCTCAATGCCTGTTATTCCTAAGACGCCGGGAGCTATGGCACACACCGGGCGTAGCCTTTCATCCACCTGGTCAGGCATGTATTCAAGGATATGCCGCGTAACCAACAACCTGTCGACTACTTTAGGCCCCAGCGAATCAGGAGTTATGTTCCAGTTGCCAAGCCCCACCACAAGAGTCACGCTTTTTTTGTTAAGGTTTACTAGCTTACCTATCTCTTGAGCCAGAAGCTTGCTGAGGGTCTCTTGAAATTCCGGATCTCTATTCTTAATGTCAGGCGCTTCAAGGGTTATATAATTCCCCTGGGGTTTGCCCAGGCTTTCCTCACCCAAAGGAGATATAATGTGCACCCGTGAAATCTTTACTCCTTCCACCTCTTCCTCATCAACTTTGACTCCCGGTATATACCCCCTGTTTTGTTGCTGGTAAAGCTCGCGGGCCTCCAGCGCCAAGTCAGTACGTATATTCCCCACTTGTTCACCATCCCTTCATCGAAATTTAAATCCAATCTTGGACTCCAAAGAGTAAAAGCGTCACATCGCCCTTTTTTATAATTTTTCGCCGGGGTTTAATTTTATACCTGCTCATATTGAAGCCAACATCTTTACCTCACCAAAAAATTGATGCCAACTTAGTTCTTGCATTAGCATTTCACTCATGGTAGAATAATTACCGTTGAACTGGTAAAGGAGGTGAAATAGGTGGCAAATACCAAATCAGCTCTCAAGAGAATAAGGATCATAAAGAAACGCACCCTCAGAAACAAGATGATACGTTCCAATGTGAAAACCATGATTAAGAAATTTGAAAGAGCTTTAGAAGCCGGCGATATCGAAGGGGCAAAGGCTCTGTTCCCCCAGGTAGTAAAGAGGATCGATATGGCTGCCTCAAAGGGCGTTATCCACAGAAATACCGCTAATCGTAAAAAATCCAGATTGGCCATCCGTTTAAATCGCGCGCTGGCACAACAGCAGGCAGCACAGTGATGTTCTTTTCTTTCCGTACACCCTTGAAGGCTTAAAACTCACCCAAAAAAACCGAAAACCGCCATTGACCCCCAGCCAAAATGAGGGGTAGTGTGGCGGCAATTTTGTTTTATGATAGACGAGCCATCGACTCCACAGCAAGATGACTGGCTCATTTTTTGCACATGTTTATGATGAGCATTTCAATTCCCAGACGTTGCTGCTGGATCCTCCCACTCTTTATACCATAATCCACCTTTAAGCACTCCCGTAAGCCTTTTTTAAGCTGTTCCATACTGAAATGGCTGCTTTGCTCCATTGCCTTCTTCACGACATAGGGATGAAGCCCTAACTTTTGAGCAATATCCTTTTGGGGCAAACCCTTTTCCTTAAGCCATTTACATTGAAATATTATACGTACCTGCCGGGCAATGAGCGCTAACAATGCGAATACATTTTGGCCTTCTCCTAAAAGCTGGTGAAGCAGCATGAGGGCTTGGTCGGTTTTTTTCATTCCTATCGCCTCTACCAATTGAAATACAGTATATTCTGCCACAGGAGTAACTACCTGCTCTATGTCAGAGCGGGTTATCACCTTTCTGTCGCCTATATATATCATTAGCTTTTGAAGGTCATTGTATATATCCTCCAGCCTATTGCCGGCAATGCTTACATAATACTCCAAAGCAGAAGGTTCCATCTGTTTGCCATTGCGTTTTAACATGCTTTTGATCCACTTTATTATCTCCTCTTGCTTTAACGGTTCAAACTCTATTACCTTGCCCACCTTATCTATGGCAGTAAATAAGGCTTTTCGCTTGTTCACGTCATCGGTGCAATAAAAAACCAAGCAGGTAGCAGAGGATATGCTAGGCAAATAGCTTTTGAGCCTATCCTCGTCAATATTGCTGCGACCTCCCTGCAACAAGGCCGGTAGGTCCTTTACCACCACAAGCCTTTTTTCTGACATAAAGGGCAGGGTTTCACAGGCATTTATTACGTCATCGGCAGTAATAGTTTCCCCATCCATCGTCTGGTAATTCAAGCTCTTGAGCTCCGGGGCTATCAAAGCCTGCGAAAGCTGCAGAAGTGCCTGTTCCTTCACATATTGTTCAGGGCCGTAAAACAAATAAAGCCTGGCAAATTCCCCTTTCTTTATATCCTCAAATATTTCCATATAGCCGGCTTTCAAGTTATTCCACCCCTCAAAGGCGACGGTATAGCTACCCCGTTTTCTTATTAATACCAAAGATAATTATAATTTATTCTCATCACGTATACAAGCAAGTTGACAAAGTATTGAATT
Source organism: Caldicoprobacter guelmensis (assembly GCF_016908415.1). Taxonomy (NCBI): domain Bacteria; kingdom Bacillati; phylum Bacillota; class Clostridia; order Caldicoprobacterales; family Caldicoprobacteraceae; genus Caldicoprobacter; species Caldicoprobacter guelmensis. The sequence goes on along the minus strand of NZ_JAFBDW010000002.1, from coordinate 146,596 downwards.
TTTTGTTATAGTGTTATCATTAAAAAATGCAACGTTAAATTCCTCAACTTGCACACGGAGGGAAAAATATGAGGGGCTATTATACTGAAGAGACAAATTTTTTCGGAAATACCAATCCCAAGCAGCTACTTGAAAAATACGGAAGTCCGCTTTACGTATATAATGAAAATATACTGAGGCAGCGCTGCAGGGAAATGAAAAGCTTGATCTCATACCCCAGGTTCCGGGTATGCTATTCAACGAAGGCCAACTCCAACGTACACCTGCTTAAAATAATTCACCAGGAAGGTCTTCACGCAGATGCCATATCTCCAGGGGAAATAGTTTTCCTGGAAAAAGCCGGTTTCAAACCTCAAGAAATATTCTTCATAACCAACAATGCATCCTCCCAAGAAATGGAGTTTGCCATAGAAAGAGGGATCACCGTAAGCGTTGATTCCATATCACAGCTCAAGCTGTACGGTTCTCTCAATCCGGGCGGTAAGGTGGCTATTCGCATAAACCCTGGGATAGGTGCCGGCCACAGTGAAAAGGTGATTACAGCAGGCAACAACACAAAATTTGGGATATATCCCGAACTCATACCCGAGGTAAAGCGCATATTGAAGGAGTATGACCTCAAACTTGTAGGCATAAACCAGCACATAGGCTCGCTGTTTATGGATCCAACGCCATATGTTGAGGCAGCAAAAACCCTGCTTTCCATTGCCGAAAACTTTAACGAGCTGGAGTTTATAGACTTTGGCGGAGGATTTGGTATCCCATATCGCAAGCAGGAAGGGCAAGACCGCCTTGACCTTAAGGCTTTGGGGCAAAAGCTTGATGAAATAATACACGGCTGGACGACAAAGCATGGCATTTATCCAACATTCCAGATTGAACCGGGCAGGTACATCGTTGCAGAGTGCAGCGTCCTGCTGGGCACAGTGTATGCAGTAAAGCAGGGCTATAACACTACCTACGTGGGGACAGACCTGGGATTCAACGTGCTGATACGCCCAGCCATGTACAACTCGCATCACGACGTAGAGGTATACGACGAAAACGGTCATCCCGTTAAATCGGGCGAATACCAGGATACGACAGTGGTGGGCAACATATGCGAGAGCGGCGACATCATTGCCAAAAACAGGCTATTGCCTCCCATAAGAGAAGGATATATATTGGTAGTCACCGATGCAGGGGCATATGGCTACTCCATGGCATCCAATTACAACAACCGCTTAAGGCCCGCCGAGGTGCTCATCGATAAAAACGGCAATGACGTGCTCATAAGAAGAAGGGATACTTTTGAAGACCTATTAAGCACATTCAACTTCTGACGTTTGTAATACTATTTGCGGGGGTGTAAGGCCTCCGCAAAGATGTTTTTGGAAGAACTTTGCTTTAGTTCTCATCCCATGCCTTCCATGTCCTTTGATAGTGTGCCTTCCCATCAATTTTTGTGTCCTCCTGTATGTTTATTTGTTCTGTTACCACAATGTGGTTTCATAATATTGTCTGGCAAAAGAAAACATGCATAAATGACAGTGTTGTTTGTCTGATATGCTATACTCCTCTGTACAAAGCATTCGATGTATGGTATAGTGAAATAAAGCCAAAATATGTTTGGCACAAAAGCTGGCAGCTCATCGGATTTACAATCCAGCTTTAATCATGCAAGTTTGGGACTTACTTAGCACTGGTTCGTTTGTATCAAAAACCGGGTTGAAACTACATGAACACTCTCGAAAAGTAGCTGGGGATTTTCACGAGAAAATTAGGAAAGGGTTATTTTGACCAAATTATAGTTTTGCAATCAAGGAAGATTAGAAATGTACCTTGAAAAATTAATATGGTATTACCTGGATAACCTGAAAGAGGGTATAACAACCTAAGCTTTAAAAATAAAGTTTTTAAAGCTTGTAGATGAAGCTATAAAAGTTGTAGACTAACCTATTTAGGCTGCTTTGATAAAGGTATCTACAAAACTAAAGTTTGTATGTTTAACCCAGGCATCAAGATGGATATTGACTGCAGCAAAGGTAGCCATGGCAAACCTCATCATATTGCTTCTTGAGCGAGCTCTTTCAATATTGTAGTCGATAAACAATCTCTTATTAGTCCGTTCCACCGATGTTCTGGTTTTGAATTTATCCTTGAAAGCCTTGGTGTGGCGTGGAACAGGTGGGAACATTCGAGGGTCATAGTCGGGTTTTATATAAACTACTTTACCGTAGGAGCTCTTGGAACACAAACAGTCATGAGGAGGTTTTTGGCCACGGCAAGCAAACCAGCAGCGGTACTTGATACCTTTAGGTTTACTGTAGCCCCAGTTTTGATAAGGGATACCACCAGGACATATAGGTTTTCCTTTGTCATCAAAGCAAAGGATGTGAGGATGAGGGTAGTCAAATTTAAGTTTAGTACGAGAATCCAGTGCTATGAAAGGTATCATGTTATAGTGTTTGAGTAGGTCATAAGTTGGGTAGTTATCCATAGCGCCGTCAGCGATGAAATGTTTAAAGCTGAGGTTGTGGTAGATAGAATGGATGTCCCTCAAGGCAAAGATGGTAGTAACGCTATCGTGGCGGTTGGCCTGGACTATTCGCATGTATATAGGTAAGTCATAGGGGCTATCAGAAGCGGTGACAGTGAAGAGAGTGCTTCCGTAGAACCACTGGTTGCGGTAGCTATCCCAGCCCCAGGTTGCCTCAGGGTCAGAGAAGCGCCTTGGACAGGTACAGTTGTAGATACCTTTTAAGCGGCAGTCACAGACTTTGACGCCGTAATGGCTTGCTCCAGACTTGTAAGATGAGCCATCGAAGGCAACAGATAGTTTGGAAGTATCACCTAAGAGGCCCATTTGGGCGGAGGTATCGACCAGGCAGCGAGCGAGGAATTGTTGAAGGATTTTTTCAGGTCTAAAGTCAGGGAGTTTGCATTTAATAGTGCGATCTACAAGTTTTCTTACGATGCCTGGGTGTTTGTTGGGCAGCTTTTGGTTAGGTTTAAACCTTTTATTAGGTTTAGGAGAGAATGGGCGAAGATTGCGTATTCTTTTTAGGAGTTTTTTATGTGAAGCAAGCCAAAGGCGCCAGAGCAGGTCATAGTAGGAGCCGACACCAGGGGCTTTATCGGAATCGAATCCACAAATATCAAAAAGAAGAGAATCATGTTGTACCTTTTTGGCCCACTTTGTGATAGAATATTCTTGTTGGTCAAGCATAAGTGTTAACGAACGAATAATGCCCTGCTGATTTTTAGCTGGGCGTCCGAAGTCAGGGTAAAGAGGTTTTATTATTGGGAGCAGGTTATCCAGGTTGAGGAGATAGAGCTTAGAGATAGCTTTATCGAACTCAAGGAGCCTGCTTTTTTCTTTTTGATCATAGGCAGATAGACGTTGTATAAGATGCTGTTGATAATCAGAATGAGATTGCCAGTTTCTTAGCATGTAAAACCCCCCAAACGAAATAGAATTAGAGAACATAAAACTATTTTGGGGGTAAGAGCTAAGAAAGTAAAGTTGTAATAAATGGAAATTAGGATATGAAAGTTGTTTACAAAGTAGGGGTGAAGCTTAAAGGCTGAGCCCTGAAACACATATAAATGAAGCTCTCGGACTTTTCGAGAGCGTACTAATTTGTATAGTGAGGGTTGAAAAATGAAATTTGAAAAAATTACTGTTTGTCTTGATATGTACGGTTGTCCTAACAGGTGTAAACATTGCTGGCTCGGAGTTACACCTAATGGTAATTTATCAATTGATGACCTTAAATTTGTTGCCGAGCAATTTCGCCCGTTTACAGACAATCTTGAAGTTTCTGATCGCTATCGTGAAGAAGATTACAGCGATAATTATAAAGAATTGTGGAGAATTACGAGCGAGCTTTCAGATACAAAAACACCACATTTTGAACTTATTAGTTATTGGCGTGCTGTCCGTGACAAGGAATATGTTCCGTGGCTGGCATCCCTTGGTGTTAAGGTGGCTCAATTAACTATTTTTGGAGATGAGAAAACTACTGATTATTTTGTTGGCAGAAAAGGGGCATTTCAAGAAATACTGCAAACAATTGACATATTATTTCAGTACGGGATAGCCCCTCGCATTCAAACCTTTATATATAAGATTAATATTGCACAGTTGCCATATATTCAATACTTAATTGAAACATTAAATTTGGAGAAGCGTTGTGCTGATATAGGTAGAGAATTTGATTTTTTCTTTCACCAAGGTTCTTGTGATGGTGAAAATGAACAATTTTATGATTTTTGGATTACACCTGATGATATCGAAAAGATCCCTCATAAATTAATTGATCTTACATTAAAACATTTTGGAAAATCACACATTAGAGATGTATTAGGAGACACCGAAAAAGAACTTTATAATCAGCTAGCCTTGGATAATTCTACAGAAAATATAGTAACAAACAAACCTATATTTTTTATAGACAAAGATTTTAATGTGTATCCCAATTACGAAACGCCATCGCCATTTTGGTGTTTGGGGAATTTAAAAACCCAAGGAGCTGAAGTAATATTAAGAAATTATGTAAACAATAGATTTATTGCGCAAAATATAAAATTAACCGTACCTATCAGTAAAATGGTTATTGAACATGGGGATCCCGAAAGTATGCGTTTATTTTCAAAATGGGATTATAAAAATTATATACTTCATAAATATTGTCGAGCATGGTATGCTAATAACCAACTATAGTTTATGTTTTTATTGCGTAATAGTAGAAAACGATGACGCAAAATGCATTGGACAAGACAATTAATATCACTGCCTGGAATGATAATAATATTTTGATAGGATGTGTTCGGATTTTAACGAATGGTTATTATTTCGGGACAATTCCTGATATATTTGTTGCGCCTGAATATCAGGGACATGGGATCGGAAAGAAGCTTATGGAATTAGCTTGGGAAGCATCTCCCACTTCATTGTTTTTTGGCTCGCAACCAGGGAATGAAGGATTCTTTGAAAAATTAGGTTTTACAAAATCAATGCGGTCATATGAGAAAAAGAAGCGATGTATATAACAAACTAAAGTCGTGCTATTCTTATAAGTTGCATAATAATAAACTAATACAATGTCTTGATAAGTTAATATCTATAAAGGAGAAGAGGTCATGTGTAAGTTATATTCATTAAGTGATAATTTGAAAAAAAATGTTCTTGATATGGCAAAGATGGTAGAAAATCATTTTGATGGTCTAGTCAAATTCGAAGAATATATTGTTTTACCTGATTATGGGGCAAAAATTATTATTAGATTTGGTTTAACAGAAGATAATTGCAAAAGTTTAGAGGAATTAGATGAAATAGAGAGCACTATAAGAAATATTCTCGGGAATGATTATTGGGGAATTCTATTAGGTAATAGCTACGAAAAGTTTGGGTTTAATAGTAGTAAAATGATTGATAGCCTTATAAACATTGATTTAATCGTTGATGATAAAGTTGTCCAATATAAAGATACAAGCTATTCTCAACATATAAAAAGAGACAAGGAAATAATAAAAAACATTCTAAATCTTTCTTCGCAACAAAAAATATGGGAAATACAAGTTCTTAATGGAGAAGATGTTGATGCTTTAATTCTGATAGTTGATGAAGGAGTTGTATCTCAATATCCAAATGAAAAGTTGTTTGAGAGGGAGTTCAATATTGGAGAGTTAAAGATTAAGGCTATATGTTTCAAATATAATAGATCTTTCGATGGCATAGTGAAGGCTTACTTCATTGCAGAACAATCTAATCTGTCTGTAGCACATGTGATTATGAAATACCAACAGGTGTAAGTGAATATTATTTATATATTACGGAGTAAAATGTTTTTAAGCGAGCAAAAATTTATGGGAAACAATAGTTATATATGTAAACAGGAATAGTAATTTGTTTTCAATAGTGGAAATAAAGTTTTGTTAGGAATAGGGTAAGCGTCAAATAGAGCACACCTAAAAATTTGCACGCAAATGTGAGATAATTCCTCCATAGAAATGATGAGGAGGGATTGTCTATGACGCATACAGAACGTAGGCAGCAATGGAAAGCTAGGATTGAAGCCTACAGAGCCAGCGACTTAAGTGCGAAGGAATTTTGCAAACAGCACAACATAAGCGAAAAACAGCTGTACTATTGGCTAAGAAAAGAATCTCCAAAAGAACAAACTGATAATACAGTGCAATGGTTACCTGTTAGTTTAAGTGGCCAAGAAGACACATCTGGATGCGACTTTTTAACCGTAAAAGTAGGTCCTGTTGTAATTGAGGTAAGACAGGGTTTTAATGAGAAACTGCTGCTGGATGTAGTAAAGGTGTTGAGTACTCTATGTTAGGGCTGGCTTGTACTCAAAAGGTTTATCTTGCATGCGGGAGTACCGACATGCGGAAATCAATAGATTCCTTGGCAGCTATCGTACAGCAAAGCTTTGCATTGGATCCTTTTTCAACAGCCCTGTTCGTGTTCTGTAACAAGAGTAGGGACAAGATAAAGATATTGCAGTGGGACCACAATGGATTCTGGCTTTACTACAAAAGGTTGGAGAAAGGGAAGTTTGATTGGCCGAAGGGAGGTACTGGTACAGCAGAGATAAGCATAAGGGAACTGAGATGGTTACTGGATGGATTATCGCTAGAGCAGAGAAGTGCTCATAAAAAAGTCATTGTGAATACGGTAATATAAAGAATTTTTAAAAATTTTTTGAAGAATTGAAGGTTTTTAGCATTTGGTGTCGAATATAATAAGTATTATGGAAAATACATCAACTGCTGCAGTTACAATTGAAGAGTTAATGAAAGAGAACAGCCTTTTAAAGCAGGAGATAGAGGAGCTTAAAGCGAAATTGAGGTGGTTTGAAGAGCAGTTTCGCTTAAGCCGGCAAAAGATGTATGGGCGTTCGAGCGAGAAGACGAATTCGGGGGAGGGGGAACAGCTCAGCTTTTTCAATGAAGCGGAGAAGGAATCGAACGCAGAAGCTGCCGAGCCTGCTATAGAGGAGATAACATACAAGCGCCGCAAGAGGAAAGGACACAGGGCAGAGAATATAAAGGACCTTCCTGTTGAAGTGATAGAGTACCGTTTACCAGAAGAAGAGCAGGTATGTCCATGCTGCGGTGGTAAGCTTCATGAGATGAGCACAGAGGTGAGGGAAGAGCTAAAGATTATACCTGCCAAGGTAAGCATAGTGAAGCATGTACGCTATGTATATGCCTGCCGCAATTGTGAGCAAAATGAAGTGAGCACGCCCATAGTAACGGCATTTATGCCCAAAGCTGTACATCCTGGGAGTATTGCCCCACCATCTGCTATTGCATATGTAATGGTCCAGAAGTTTGTAGAAGGTATGCCACTGTACAGGCAGGAGCAACAGTGGGAGCGGATGGGGATAGCGCTATCGAGGCAGACAATGGCCAACTGGATGATACAGGGGTCTGAGAGATGGTTGAGGCCGGTACATGAGAGGATGAGGGAACATTTAATCAAGAGGGATATACTGCATGCAGACGAGACTACGTTACAGTGTAGCGGAGGATATATTCCTATGAGAAAATATCTGATCGGTATTTTAATCATAACTGTCATTTTGTATTTGGTAAGTGGTTGTTCAAAAGATGAAAATGCAGAAACTACCATATTTTATGGTGAAACTGAAAAGTGGGTAGTCGTTGTAGATGCATATAATACTTTCCACTTCATTTATAAAGGCGATTTGAAGGATTTAAAAAATGAAAATCCTTCAAATAAAATTCATTTTTTCTATGGAACTTCTTTAGGAACGACAGGGGCTGTTCAGTCATTGAACAATACAAATTATTATAAACAAAAATTTGAGAGGGATTTTATTAGAGGCTTAACACTATCACGTAGAAATGCGTTTAACAGTGATAAATTTATTAATGTACAGATTAGTTATGGTAAAACTACGGATTCTATTGATTTAGCTGCATATTACAAGATAAAACCAAGTAGATAAGCCTAGTTGCATTTTGGAAATATTTAGAAAATATACTGTAATTGGTGTATAAATAAACTATAATCTTTTTGGCGGTTGTATCAAATTATACGTATAAGTAGGATGTTATGTCGTTATGAACATAGATTTTTAATTTTTTAAATCAATTGAATACTCTCGAAAAGTAGCTGGGAATAGTCACCAAGATTTTGAAAATGGGTTATATTAACAAAATTGCAGGTATTATGAGAAAATAAAAGAAATGAACCTTGAAAAATTCATATGGTATTACCTGGATAACCGAAAAAAGGGTATAACAACCTAAGCTTTAAGGAACACGATTTTTAAAGCTTCTAGTTAAAACTATAAAAGCTGTAAACCAAGCTATCTACGCCGCTCCGACGATAAAGGTATCTACAAAACTAAAGTTTGTATGTTTGACCCAAGCATCAAGATGGATATTAACTGCAGCAAAGGTAGCCATGGCAAACCTCATCATATTGCTTCTTAAGCGTACCCTTTCAATAGAGTAGTCAATAAACAGTCTTTTATTAGTACGTTCCACCGATGTTCTGGTCTTGAATTTATCCTTGAAAGCTTTGGTATGACGTGGCACAGGTGGAAACATTCGAGGGTCATAGTCGGGTTTTATATAAATGACTTTGCCATAGGGGCTATTGGAACACAAACAATCCTGAGGAGGTTCTTGACCATGGCAAGCCAGAGGCGCCAGAGTAGGTCGTAGTAGGAGCCGACGCCAGGAGCCTTGTTAGAATCGAAGCCACAAATATCGAAAAAGAGGTCATCTTGTTGTACCGTTTTGGCCCATTTTGTGATAGAATATTCATGTTGGTCGAGCATAAGTGTTAACGAACGTATAATGCCCTGCTGATTTATAGCGGGGCGACCGAAGTTAGGGTAAAGTGGTTTTATTATTGGGAGCAGGTTATCCAGGTTAAGTAGATAGAGCTTAGAGATAGCTTTATCGAGTTGGATAAGCCTGCCTTTTTCTTTTTGAGCATGGATAGAGAGGCGCTGTATAAGCTGTTTTTGATAATCAGAATGAGATTGCCAGTTTCTTAGCATGTAAAACCCCCAAACGAAATAGAATTAGTGAACATAAAACTATTTTGGGGGAAAAAGCTTAAAAAGTGAAGCTGTAATACAAGGAAATAGAGGGAAAAGTGGGTAATATAAGGTGGATAGTAGCTGGGAATTTGTGTATGAAAATCGTATAAAAAGTAGGGGTGAATCTGAAAACCTGAGCCCTGAAATATGCAAAAATAAAGCTCTCGGACTTTTCGAGAGCGTACTACATAAGACAGGGGGTATGAGTCCTATGTCAACCGTCATTATTGCCGATACCTGCAGCGACCTTCCTTTTGAATACGTAAAGCAGCACAATATCCCACTTATACACTTTACATACAACTTCAAAGGCGTTGAATACGCCGATGACTTGGGTCAAACAATATCGTACAGGTATTTTTACAACGCTATGCGTGACGGAGAAGTCCCTACCACTTCACAGGTCAATGTTCAAACCTACGCCGAGATGTTCAGAAAATACGCGGCTGAAGGAAAGCCAGTCATATACCTGTGTTTTTCCTCCGCATTGAGCGGCAGTTACAATAACGCACTATTAGCCCGGGACATAGTATTAGAGGAATACCCCGAAGCTGATATAACCGTCATTGACACCAAATCTGCATCGCTGGGAGAAGGGCTGGTAGTATACTATGCCGTAGAAATGCTGGAACGAGGGGCTTCCAAGGAGGAAATCATAGACTGGGTTGAGCAAAACAAATTGAAGATACACCATTGGTTCACTGTAGAAGACCTGCAATACCTCAAAAGAGGCGGAAGACTATCGGGAACGGCTGCGTTTATAGGAAACATACTAGACATCAAACCGGTGCTCCATGTGGACAGAGAAGGGCGCTTGGTCCCCAAACTTAAAGTAAAGGGGCGCAAGAAGTCCCTCCGTACGCTGGTGGATATGATGGAAGAGCACATCGTCGATCCCGAGGAGCAGGTGGTGGCCATAAGCCACTGCGACTCAGACAAAGATGCTCAATACGTAGCAGAGCTGATAAGGTCAAAATTTTCGGTTAAGGACATAATCATAAATCAAATAGGCCCCGTAATAGGGTCCCATTCAGGCCCTGGCACATTGGCGGTATTCTTCATGGGGGGAGAACGGTAATTCAATAGAATAGAAATTTTTAAATAGGGGAATGGTAAGCACCATTCCCCGTTATTTTAGTATATTTGGAATGTGTGTCCCTCCAAACAAGGGCAAATAAACAGCTTTATTAATTGACCATTATTAGAATAGGCTTCTGCGTTAAACGCTATCGAAAAGTAACTGAGCAATATAGGCACAACGAATAATTTTGCATGGCAACCTCGCAGAATAATTAATTGGTGAAGTCCCAAGACCGATTCATCACATTAACGTATTTTTTGTCCACAGTAAGGACAGTACGCAAAAGAGTGATGGAGTACAGCACCACAATTTGGGCACTGATTGCCAAAATAGGTCTGTACCTCCTCAAGCCTGTTTACATCCACATCGGTGCTGTCCTTAAGCTCATCGACGTAGTCGGGCGGTACGCGGAAAATCCTGCCGCAGCACCTGAACCTCATGTAGTACCTCTTGTTCCATTTAAATATCGGGATAAAGAAAAAGTGAAAATAGGTGTACTCCTCTATGAGCTCACCTCTCGAAAGGCTGCCGCACTTGCATATGACGTTGGGGTATTCCCTTACAATTCTTTGTTTGTCCTGTATACCGAATATTCCGATGAAGATCACAGAATCCCCTCCCATATGCCCGATGACTACCACCTTAATTATACATCATAATGGCAATCGTGTGAATTACGGTACATATTGTTCTATTACTTTACCGTATTCATCTTACACAGTCAAACAACCATATAAAGCTACACCCTCTCCACCTTTCGAGTGGCTACAAGATTGGCACCTGTACCGGCAATATTTTCAATAAGCACATCGCCTATGTTTACGGGAGCTTTCACCTTCAGCCTTTTGGTCTGCTTTAAAGCCTCCATTATCTTATCCCTTGGAATGCTTCTATCGGTTTTTGCCGATACCAGCTTGTAAGTCCCGCCTTCCACCCACACCGATGTGGTGAGGGTACGCATCGGACATGTCATCTCCTGAAGGGCGTAATCTTTGCCGCGGCTGCATCCGTTGCCCTTTACCACCCACTGGCCGTCTGCGCCGGGTTCAACCTGCATCCTGCAACCCCTGGGACACAGTATGCATATCAGTTCCATGCGCGCTTTCCCCCCTTCATGCAAGGCTTCTCCATCTGATGAGCAGCCTGCCACCAGGCTTTATGCCAGATAAGACCTGTTTTTTTATTTTAAACCGCTCCATCTGTCCTGGAACGATGCGCAAAAACCTCTTAGAAGCCAGCACTTTCTGTCCATCTGTCAATTCCACCATGCCTTCATCATATATATTATCCGACCTGAAAAACAGCTCTATGTCCTCCTCTCCCGAAATCCTCTGGGGGACAACATAGCGTATGCCGTATCCTGTCTCTATTTTAGCTCGCATATCCACATGCCGGGTGAGCTGAGAGGCCAGGCCGTTCAAATACCGCCACACGCCATAACCAGCAATCTCAGCCTCTTCGCTTACATAATCCACCAGGTCGTGAACGTGAAGCACATTGCCGCAGGCAAAGACCCCGGGCACGCTGGTTTGCCTGTACTCATCAACAACCGGTCCCCCTGTCACAGGGTCAAGCTGTAGGTTGGCTTTCTGGCTGAGCTCGTTCTCTGGTATAAGCCCCACCGATAACAGAAGTGTGTCACAAGAAACGTATTCCTCGGTGCCCGGAACGGGCCGCCGTGCATCGTCCACCTGTGCAACCGTCACTCCCTCAAGCCTTTCCCTGCCATGAATCTTTATGACGGTGTGCTTAAACCTTATGGGAATACCGTAATCCTCCAGACACTGCCTTATGTTTCTTATAAGCCCTGTCGAATAGGGCATTATTTCACACACCATCTTGACATTGGCGCCTTCCCAGGTGAGCCTCCTTGCCATTATAAGGCCAATATCCCCCGACCCGAGTATGACGACCTCTCGGCCCGGCATATATCCCTCTATGTTGATAAGCCTCTGAGCCATCCCTGCCGTATACACTCCTGCCGGTCGCCCTCCTGGAATCATGAGCGCCCCCCTGGTCCTTTCCCTGCACCCCATGGCCAGTATCACTGTTTTGGCTTGTATTTTAATGGGTCCATGCTTGGGGTTTATGGCATAGACCGTTTTGTCCTCATCCATATCCACCACCATGGTATTCAAAAGATAAGGGATTTGCGCCTTTTCAACCTGGTCGATAAACCTTTGGGCATATTCAGGGCCGGTAAGCTCCTCACCAAACCAGTGAAGCCCAAACCCGTTGTGGATACACTGCTGCAGAATCCCGCCCAGATGCGAATCCCTCTCGAGTATGATTATATCCCGTATGCCGTGCTTATGGCAGGACAAAGCCGCTGCCAAGCCAGCCGGCCCACCTCCTATTATCACTACATCTACTTTCATGTTTAACATTCCCCATCCCCCTCCAAAAAGTCTTTGATCCTCCCCAGCACAAGCCTCGATCTACCACCTTTTTTGGTTATCTGCTCCATGGGGATGTCCAGCTCCCTTTCCATTATCTCCATGATGCGCGGCGTGCAAAACCCTCCCTGACAGCGCCCCATGCCTGCCCTGGTCCTCCGCTTTATTGCGTCTAGCGTAAGCGCCGGCGGATTTCTGTGTAAGGCCTCAACTATCTCCCCCTCGGTCACCATCTCACACCTGCATACTATGCGTCCAAACCTTGAGTCCTTTTTTATGAGCTCCTCCCTGGTATGCCAGTCGGCATCGCTAAACCTGCTTATACCCCTGCGGTGAGGATTAAAGTCCTTTTTAGGCTCCAACTTGTGGCTATTTCTTTGCATAATGCCGTTTAGAATATCCACAACATACTTAGCTATTGCCGGAGCGGCCGAAAGCCCTGGCGAGCAAATTCCCGCCACATGAACAAATCCTTCCACTATGTGGGATGGGCGAATTATGAAGTCCTCCCCATCGGCTATTGCCCTCAAACCCGCAAACTGGGTTATGACATCAGTCCTTGGCAGGAGAGGCACCGACTCTAACGCTTTTTGATACACAAATCCCAATCCCTCATCAGTGGTGTCGACGTCATCCCTGTCATTTATATCCACCGCATTCGGCCCTATTAGCAAGTTGCCATCCACGGTAGGAGTGACTAGTACGCCCTTACCAAGACGGGACGGTGGCTGGAATATGGTGCTGTTGACCAAGTTCCCCCACTTTTTGTCATATAGGCAGTACTCCCCTTTACGCGGATATATGCTGAATGAATGATCTCCCACCATTTGGCTGACCAAATCGCTGTTTATGCCGGCTGCGTTTATCACATACCGAGAAATAAATGCTCCTTTTGATGTTTCAATGTGGAATTTACTATCGCCGCACCTTTGAATGGATAAAACTTGATGGCCCAAATAAAACTGCACTCCGTTGTCAGCGGCGTTTTCCGCCATGGCTATGGTGACTTCAAACGGAGACGTGATACCACCCGCGGGAGCCCACAGCGCCGCTTTGATAGAAGGATTCAAGTTGGGCTCCATATCAAGCACTTCCTTAGCAGATAAAATCTTAAGACGGGTTACACCGTTCTTTATGCCCTGATCCAATAAGCGATGAAGCGTTTGCACATCTTCATCAGTAAACGCCAAAACCAGTGAACCGTTTCGCTTGAATGGCACATCCAATTCCCGTGCAATATCATCATACATGACATTGCCCTTGACGTTAAGATAAGCCATCAGCGTCCCCGGTTTACAGTCATAACCTGCGTGCACAATACCGCTGTTGGCACCTGAACTCCCCATGGCAACATCGGACTTTGCTTCCAGGACGCATACATCCAGCTTGTACCTGGCAAGCTCTCGGGCTATGCTGCAGCCTACAACCCCAGCACCTATTATAGCCACATCAAACATACAGCCTTCCCTCCTCTCAAATGAAAAAGCCATATTAATCAAGCTGCACACAGCCTGACTAATATGGCTCTCACATATCTCCCGCCACTATTCTATTGAATTGGTTTTCCCAAACCTCTTCAAAGTTTTGCAAGAAGATAAGCTTTGCTTTTTAACTGATGGGGGCTTCCGGCAATTTTGCCGCGAACACTAGAAAGCTAAAACCCATGCCTTTTCTCAACAATTGTAAAATACCTTTAAACCGATGTAACTGCACCCCACAATACCTTTTCAGCAATAATATACCAGCATATAAGCACGGTGTCAACAGCGACTATAGGCTCTCATTCAGCGTCAGTAGCATAACTATCGAAGTAGCCCTGTATAAGCACGACGGGTGTGCCCTTGTCGCCGCTCCCGCTCACCAGGTCACAAAGGCTACCTAAAAGGTCGGTAAGACGACGCGGAGTAGTACCCTGCGATATCATTTTGCCCACAAGGTTTTTCTCTTTGGACCTTATAATCTCTTTTATCTTCCCTTCTAGGTTTTCTTTATCATCAATGTTATCAGCCAGATACTTAAGCTTAACCTCGCTAGGAGTACCCTCTAATCCCTTGGTGTATGCAGGCGACACCACTGGATCTGCCAGTTCCCATATACCGCTCACCGGATCTCTGAAGGCACCATCGCCGTATATCATTACTTCCATGTGCTTGCCCGTAAGCTCCTTGAGCCTCGCCTGCAACCTGTCGACGAACTCCTGGCCATCCCTGGGGAAAAGCTTGACGGTGGTTTCGGAAGCCTTGTTCGAACCTAGCAGTCCATACTGAGGATGATAGCCACTGCCGTTAACCGGCTGAGTCAGTATGTCATCAAGGCCATAAACCGTCTTAGCCCCCGCCTGCTTTAGCAGCCTCTTGGTCCTGAAACGGGTATGGATATCGGCAGCCAGTACATGCGGCGTGTATTTCAATATAGCTCTTGGGTCATTTGAAAATATTATGGTAATCCCTTCCACCAATTCCTTGTAGTATTTTATATAGTCTATGCCGGTGAAGGGGTGAACAGCTCCATGGCCAAACAACTCGTAGAACTTCTCTTCCGTCAAAGTATCGGTATAGGGGTTTACTCCCTTCTCGTCCAGCTCATCCCATGTGAGAATAGGATTGCCTACCTCGTCGGAAGGATAACTCAGCTGAAGGTAAACCTTCTTAACCCCTTTCGCTATACCCATGAGCAGCATCGAAAACCTGTTGCGGCTGAGTATGGGAAACACCACTCCCACTTCGCCATCGGGATATTTGGCTGCTATATCGGCTGCTATTTGGTCAATGGTGGCATAGTTCCCTTGAGCTCTAGCCACCACCGACTCTGTAACCCCTACCACATCCCTGTCGTTCAATGAGTACCCTTCAGTTCGACTGGATTCAACTACCGCCTTAGACACTATCTCCACTAGGTCATCGCCCTTCTTTATGATGGGCAAGCGTATGCCTCTCGCCTGTGTGCCTACCGTCCTCATCCGTCATACCTCCCATTTTGTCAACTCTTCATGTCCAGCTTATTACTGCCTCTTCTCAAAAAATTAAAGCCGTATAAATAAAAGAAATTCAATGAAAACATTTAGTTTTATTATATACTACTGATGGCTCTAAATCCAATTAATTAAAAATTATTACAAGTATAAGTTATTCTTATCGCTCAAAAAAAATAAACTGCCTTTCAGGCAGACAGCAAATCATCCTTTAGCATAAAGCTTCATCTCCATTATAGCCACATTTTTCAACTCCAAAAAGCTTTCCTGCTAAACCATAGCAGGAAAGCCTCTCAACCAACATTCAGCAATACTCAAGGTCTTCACTTGTTTTGCAGCTTATACAATATCCTAAAACCATTTTCCTCCAGCGTTTTTTCTATATTCTCCGTGTTAAAAGAGTTTATGCCCACCACAACGCTGCTGGTGCCATCGGCACCTCGGTAAACCGCCACACGCGTGATGTTTGCGCCATACTGCGCAAAGATGCCGGTCAACCTGGCTAAAATACCTGGCTCATCAGATGCTTCAATGGTAAGCCGCGTCCCCCGCTCACGGAAGCCCAACAGCTCAATGAAAGCGTCAAAGATATCGCTCTCGGTTATGATACCTACCAGCTTGTCGCCCTCCACCACCGGCAAAAACCCTACTTTTTGGTCCCGCATAAGCGTGGCTGCCTCTTCAAGTAGCGCATTGGGGGATATGGTAACAGGATCCTTGGTCATGATTTGCTTGATTTTGGTTTTAGATAGCAAATAGGTAATCTCACCCATACTGAGGCTGGTTGCCTTGGAAGGCGAATACCGTTCGATATCTTCCTTTGTGACCACACCCACCAGCTTACCGTCTTTAACCACCGGCAAACGCCTTATACCATGTTTCATCATAATCTCCTGGGCATCTGGAATGGTTTGCTCAGGCGAAATGGTAAACGGGTTGGTGGTCATCCTGTTTTTAACAAACATATCATTAACCCCCCAAATAGGCTTTTTTAATCTCTTCGCTCTCCATAAGTTCAGCACCTGTACCTGAAAGCACGATTCTACCCGTCTCTATAACATAAGCACGATGAGCGATTTGTAGTGCCATCCTTGCGTTTTGCTCTACCAGCAACACCGTCGTCCCACTACTGTTTACGTCTTTTATTATATTAAAAATCTCCTGAACCAACAAGGGCGCAAGGCCCATAGAAGGTTCATCCAATAATAAAATTTTAGGCCTGCTCATGAGTGCTCGGCCAATCGCAAGCATTTGCTGTTCTCCACCTGACAAGGTACCGGCCAGCTGTTTTCGTCTGTCAGCCAGCACAGGAAAGAGGTCAAAGACTTTCTTCAAGTCTTTTGCAATCCCTTCCTTGTCTTTTCGAAGATAAGCCCCTAGCTCAAGGTTTTCCAGAACTGTCATATTGGAAAAGACGCGTCGCCCCTCGGGTACATGGGAAATTCCCATCTTGACCCTCTCTTGGACAGACGCATTGGTTATATCTCTGCCATTCAGTATAATCTCGCCATCGGTGGGTTTTTTTAACCCCGATATTGTACGCAATGTCGTAGTCTTCCCCGCACCATTAGCACCTATCAAAGTTACAATCTCACCATCGTTGACCACCAAAGAGATTCCTTTTAATGCGTGTATTACCCCAAAATGGACGTTAAGATTTCTTACCTCAAGCATCGCCAACATCCTCTCCTAAATACGCCTCTATGACCCTCTTGTTTGACCTGATTTCATCCGGAGTACCTTCTGCAATCAATATTCCGTAATCAAGTACATAGATGCGTTCACATATCTTCATAACCAAAGACATGTCATGTTCAATCAAAAGAATGGTTAAATTGAACCTTTCCCTGATCCACTTTATCAATTCGGTAAGCTGGGCCGTCTCAGCAGGATTCATCCCCGCAGCCGGTTCATCAAGCAGCAAAAGGCTGGGATTGGTAGCCAATGCTCTAGCGATCTCAAGACGGCGCTGTTCCCCATATGGAAGATTTTTTGCATATTCATCCTTTTTGTCGTCTAATTTGAAAATCCGGAGCAGTTCCATTGTAGCCTCGCTGATCCGCTTTTCTTCCCTGTGATACGACGGCAGGTGTAAAAAGCTGGACAGCAGCCCGTATCGCACGTCCTTATGCATTGCAATGCGCACGTTATCAAATACCGTCAAATCTTTAAACAGGCGTATATTTTGAAAGGTCCTTGCTACACCTGCCTTACATATCCTATGCGGTTTAAGGCCTTGAAGTTTTTGTTCTACACCATCCTTATTCAACACAATACTGCCACTCGTAGGGACATACACGCCAGTCAACAGGTTGAAGACGGTGGTCTTGCCCGCACCGTTGGGACCAATTAATCCCACCAGTTCTCCCTGCTTAAGCTCTATATTTACATTTAAAACGGCCGTCAAACCGCCAAACGATTTTGTAAGCTTATTGACCTTAAGCAACGGCATAATCTATTTTTCCCCCTTCTCAACCGCAAACAGCCTGCCTAGCCTGGTGAATACAGAAAGTGAAGCCTCCCTTGTTCCCATCAATCCCTGAGGACGGAATATCATTATTACAATTAAACTCAATGCATACAGTATCATACGGACCTCTGCAAATGACTGAAGCAGAGTAGATATTATAGCCAGCAAAATTGCCGCCAGTATAGAGCCTGATATGCTCCCCAACCCTCCAAGCACCACCATAACCAGAATGTCCACAGACCTCAAAAATCCAAACAGATCGGGTTTTATAAAATAAAAATATGAGGCATACAGCGCTCCTGCTATACCAGCGCAAAAGGCGCCTATAACAAAAGCCAAGACCTTGTACCATGTGGTATTGATTCCCATAGTCTCTGCCGCAATCTCATCTTCCCGTATGGCTATGCAAGCCCTCCCATGAGAAGACCTCAAAAAATTTCTTATTAGCAATACAATCCCGACTGTAAATATGAATAACCACGTCCAGTTAACAAACCTAGGTATACCGCTTAAACCTCGAGGACCATTGGTAACCTCGTCCAGGTTGATAAAAATGATTTTAATGATTTCCGCCATGCCCAACGTGGCAATGGCCAGATAGTCTCCCCTAAGCCTCAATGTGGGTAACCCAACCAGAAAGCCCACCAGGCTTGCCAGCAAAGCCCCCAGCAAGGTACCAAGCAAAAAAGTAGGTACAGTAGGACTTTTGAGCAAAAGCAGAGCACAAGTGTAGGCACCAATGGACATAAAACCGGCATGGCCTAGAGAAAACTGGCCGGTAACCCCTGTTACGAGGTTAAGGCTCACTGCAAGTATGATATTTATACAAATGGTGGTAAGGGTAGCCTGCAAGTAATCGTTTATAAGGTTAACAGAAATAAGCAGCTGTATTATTATATAGGTGAAAATAAGCAAAATTAATCCTTTTACAGGTCTAACATTTAGCAACCTCTTCATTTTCTGCTACACCTTCTCTCCAGTATTTTTACCAAGCAGTCCTGCCGGCCTTACAATGAGAATCAATATCAATATTGCAAATACCACAGCATCCCTGTACATGGAGTAACCTAAGCCCGACACCATAACCTCTATAAAACCTATCACATATCCCCCCAGCATGGCTCCAGGGATGATTCCAATGCCTCCAAAGACGGCAGCAACAAAAGCCTTAAGGCCTGGTAAAACGCCCATCAATGGATTGATGGAGTTATAGTATACGCCAACCAAAATCCCCGCTGCCCCTGCAAGGGCCGACCCTAACGCAAATGTAAAGGAAATGGTGGAATCCACATTAATCCCCATAAGCTCAGCAGCGTCTTTATCCAACGAAACAGCACGCATCGCTTTGCCAATCCTTGTTTTCTTGACGATAAGCTGCAACAGTACCATCAAAATAACCGTTATAAGTACAATTAAAATTTGTTGAGATGAGATTACAATACCTCCAAATTTGAACGTCCTTGTCATAAATCCGGTCATGGGAGGGTAAGTCCTCACGTTGGGGGTGGCAAAAAACATTGTGGTATACTCCAAAAACAGCGAGACACCTATGGCCGTTATAAGCGCAGCGATTCTTGTGGCGTTTCGCAAAGGCTTGTAAGCAATCTTTTCAATGACAACGCCCAACAGTGTACATACTAGCATCGAAGCAAACAAAGAAGGTACAAAGCCCAATCCCAGCTTGGCCATGCATACATACCCCACATATGCACCTATCATATATATATCGCAGTGCGCAAAGTTAATCAGCTTTATAATTCCATATACCATCGTGTATCCCAGGGCTATAAGGGCGTAAATGCTACCCAACGATATGCCATTGATGATTTGCTGTAGCAGCTGTTCCACCTACTCTCCCTTCTTTCTGCACATGTTTCACTTTTTTAACTTTAAACAGAAACCAATATGCACAAAATTCACTAAACTTCTGATACCTCAACTACTATGCCGTTATATACATCTTCATATGCCCGCATCCTTTATACCAGCTCAAACAAAACGTAATTTTTCTCTATTTAAATGCATATAAGTGAGGACACAATGAGCGCCCTCACTTATACGCAATACCAGCCTTATCCACCAAAATATCACTTTACATCAATCCGGTTTCAATTGGTAACTCTGTATGTCTTGAATTGCTTACCATCCTTCAATTCGATGACGATGATGTCCTTCACAACATTATGATTTTTATCCACACTCATTGTTCCGGTCACGCCTTCAAAATTCTTGGTTGCCTCCAGCGCTTTCTTTAGCGATTCTCCGTCTATCTTTTCCGCCCGGTTTAAAGCATCAGCCACAAACTTTGCCAGGTCATACCCTAAAGCATTGAACGCATCAGGTTCTTTGTTGTATTTGGCTTTAAAGGTCTTAACAAACTCGGCCACCACAGGGCTTGAATCTACCGATGAATAGTGATTGGTAAAATAGACTTTATTGAGGGCATTAGCGCCTGCCAGTTCAGCAAGCTTGGGCGAGTCAAAACCATCGGCTCCAACTATTGGAACGTCTATCCCCTGCGCTCGGGCCTGCTTGATGATCAGTCCAGCCTCATTGTAATAACCTGGGATAAATATCACATCAAAATCCTTACCCTTTATGCTTGTTAGAACGGCGTTGAAGTCAGTATCACCTGACATGTAGGCTTCCCGAGCAACTACAGTACCACCCCCAGCCTTAAATGTGGAGGTAAACGTCTCAGCAAGCCCTTTAGCATAATCGCTGGAGCTGTCCATGATTATAACGGCTTTTTTAGCAGAAAGGTTATCCAGAGCAAACTTTGCCGCCGCACTGCCCTGCTGTGAATCGGTAAAGCATATACGGAAGGCATATTCTTTTACGCCCTTGTCATCTACAGTTACGTTATCGGCAGTAGCCGAACCTGAGATCACCGGCACCTTGTTCTGATTTGCCACTGGTATGGTCGCCATAAAGGCCCCCGACGTAGCCGGCCCCAGCACAGCCACTACCTTATCTTGAGTCATCAATCTCGTCGCTAAAGTTGTGGCCTCTGAAGGCTCAGACTTGTTATCATACTTAACAAGCTGAATCTTCTTGCCTTTAATTCCACCGGCATTGTTGATTTGCTCCACAGCCAGTTCAATGCCTTCTACAGAACTCTGGCCATAAGTAGCAACGCCGCCTGATAATTCGTAGTTTACGCCTATCTTAATGACATCCTGACCGGTGGACGTCCCCTGAGAACAGCCAGTTAATACCAATATAGAAATTAATAATATCGATGCAATTGTGAACTTTTTCATCTTTTTCCCCCCTTTGCATTTTTATAAATAATACTATACTCATTATAAAGGTGTCAATACACAAAAACCGTATCAATTGCTGTTTTCAGGCAGGGTTTTAATCACTCCAGCTTTGTGGTTTAAACCCAAATTTTGTGGTTGTTCAACGTATCATTAAGCAAAATTTTTTAAATTTCGTTTGCAATTTTGACGAACATACGGTATTATATGAATATAAAATGTTCACATGGTACATTGGCCCTATTTTTATATTACTTAATAAAACATGCAATTCATCTCCATTTTCCACAAAAAAGATGGAGACAAATTGCGCCTGCGGAGATTAGACATCTACTGCCGGGAAATACCTTACCGGTGGTAAGTCTGGTCGATGAAACAGGAAACCTCCACATTTTCAGTGTGGACGGTAGCTTACTTGTTTAACAATTTTAAAGAAGAGGAGGTTTTTTATGCTGGACAGATTCTTTAAAATCAGCGAAAACGGCTCAAAGGTATCAACCGAAATTCTGGCCGGACTTACCACTTTCTTTGCCATGTCCTACATCATCTTTGTCAATCCGGCCATCCTCTCACAAACAGGCATGCCACGAGAAGCGGTATTCCTGGCCACAATCATCGCATCAGTAGTGGGCACCCTTGTCATGGGTCTTTTTGCCAACGTGCCTTACGCACAAGCCCCTGGCATGGGCTTAAACGCTTTCTTCACTTATACTGTATGTTTAGGTTTAGGTTTTAAATGGCAACAGGCACTGGCCATGGTTTTCATCTGCGGCCTTATAAACATCTTTATTACCGTGACTAAAATCCGTAAATCCATAATCAAGTCAATTCCCGTCAGCCTGCAAAACGCCATAGGCGGAGGAATAGGCATATTCATAGCCTACATAGGCATCAAAAATGCCGGGCTTTTGAACTTTACCTCCGACCCAGGCCATAACATAGTACTAGAAGGCGGTACCGTTATTAGTGATTCCAGCACTGTACCGGCCTTAGTAACCTTCAATAATCCGACTGTCATCCTGGCCATCATAGGTATTGTGTTGACCTTTGTATTGCTCGTGTTCAAGGTAAGAGGCGCCATCTTACTCGGGATCATCGCAACAACCATTATCGGTATACCCATGGGTGTGGTTGACATATCCAAGGCTGGAACCACCACAGGGCTTGGCGCAGCATTCGCACAGCTTGGCACCACCTTTGGCGCAGCTCTTGGACCGGAAGGCATAGGCTCCTTGTTTGCAGATGCTTCTAAGATTCCATTAGTTTTGATGACCATATTCGCATTCAGCCTTGCTGATACTTTTGATACCATCGGTACATTTATAGGTACCGGACGTCAAAGCGGTATCTTCAGCGCAGAGGATATACGGCTTATGGAGACCAGCAGCGGCTTCAAGTCCAAAATGGACAAAGCATTGTTTGCCGATGCCATCGCTACATCGATTGGCTCGCTGTTTGGCACATCCAACACCACGACATACATTGAAAGCGCTGCCGGAATAGGGGTTGGCGGTCGCACAGGTTTAACCAGCGTTGTAACAGCATTGCTGATGCTAGCCTGCGTTCTGCTGGCGCCTATAGCCGGACTGGTACCAGCGGCAGCTACTGCACCAGCGCTTATTGCAGTTGGTATTATGATGATGTCTGCATTTAAGGAAATTAAATGGGATGACCTAGACGAGGCAATACCTGCATTCTTTGCAGGCGTATTTATGGCATTTTGCTACAGCATATCCTATGGCATCGCAGCAGGGTTTATATTCTATTTAGTAATTAAAATGTGCAAGGGCCAACTGAAGGACGTACACCCAATATTGATAGTGGCAACACTGCTCTTTATATTAAACTTTGTCATACTTGCCGTTATTTGAAATTAAAGAGAGTCAAAGGGAATATATCTTTTATTACCAGAAACCAAACCCTCAAAATAACATAATTAGGATTTAATTTATACTCAACTCGTAGGCCAAAGTTAAAAACAAAAGACGCCGGTTGGATAGATCAGCCGGCGCCTTTTTCATTGTATAATTGCCTTTGAATTCATTGCAAACTTGCTGTCTCATAGGTACGCTCTCAAAAAAAGTCTAAGAGCTTTATTTAACTTGTTTGTAGGTTCGGCCTTGGGGCTTCACTCCCAATTATTATGCAAGGTTGCACTACAGAGTCAATCATTGAGCAATATATTGCTCGGTCATTTTTCGAGGGTATTCTCTATACGCTCTCGCTTTTTATGGCGTCCATGATGTTCTCGTGCCGTATCTTCCTCATGGAGTACACCATACTGGCAAACACCACAAAAAACACGCTTAAGACGCTAACCACTATGCTCCCTGTCGGCAGCCGGCAAGGCATTTCAACCCCCTGCCGTATGCTCATATATATAAGATAGGTGACCAGCACAGAAACCGGAAGTCCGTAAAGCAGAGACTTTAAACCGTAAAATATACACTCATAATTGAGCAGCCTGTTGAAGCTTCTGTCGGTCATGCCCACCGACTTCAGCATTGCAAACTCTATTCTTCTTAAATTGATATTAGTGGAGATGGTGTTAAAGACGTTTGCAATACTTATGAGGGAGATCAGTATTATAAACCCGTAGGAGAACACCGATATGATGGTGACGATATTGCGGCTGTTCTGTATATTCCTTGCTATATTATGCAGGTTGTGCGTGGGAAGACCCGCGTCCACAAGTATATCCATTATGTCCTGTTCGGCTTCAAAGGGATCTACGGCATCAAAACACATACTGGCAGGGTTCCAAACCTCTTCGTCGCCGTCAAATATAGCCCCCCTTATCTCGTCGCTAATTACCACAATGATTGAATTAAATTGTACAGCATAATCCAGTACCCCAAGCGGAGCATCATTGGCATACTCAATAAGTTGGATCTCATCCTCCAATTTTCTTTCGCCTTTTCCCCAATTAGTAGCAATCAATGTCAATTTTTCGGGCTTTTTACTGCCGAATATCCTGGAATTTATAAACCTCTTTTGCTGGTCATCATAATAGTGCTGGTAATCTATTGCGATTCCAGCAGGGGAATCGGGATTTGTAAAGAGCGATTCATCAAGCCCCAACTGGCGGACGTAATATTTAAAGGTATCGCGGTCAACGCTGTATAAGGTAACCATTACAGGAGCGTCCTCCCCATCAGATATAAAACCCTTATCAATCATCTTGTTATAAAATGATTGAGTAAGATAATCCTTCGGAATCCTAGCTTCAGCATATATCGTTCTCACTATGGAACCCTGTTCAATGATGTCCAACAAAACGCTATCCCTGAAGGCTTTAAGTGTTGAATCCTTCAAATCGCCCCTTTCGTTGGTAAAATAGTACAGGTCATAATCCACACCCTGATACACATTGGAAACGCTGTCCATAAGATACATCGAAAAGGATGAAGCCGATACAAATAGGACTATGCTCATAAAAAGCGAGACCACCGTGCTTCGGTAACGCTTGCGGCTCCTCTTTAAATTCTTAAGCGCCAGATCCCCTTCCATGCCGAACAGCTTGCGTGTCAAGCGCCATGTCCTGACCTGCCGCGCAGTGAGCTTTATATCAGTAGTCTGCCTGATGGCATCAATTGGCGAAATTTTTCCGCTATGCCATGCCGGTATATAGGCCGATATCAGTATGGTAACCAGAGCCAAAATCACCGCCGCTATCACGGAGGGAATAGACACCGACAGCATCATAGGCACGCGGTCACCCAGAGCCATGATGCTGGCAAACATATCCCTCAACAAATGCAGCGTAACGCCTATGCCGGCGATGCCCGATAATACACCTACGGGTATACCTATAGCTGCCAGCACAAGGGCCTCAAAAAACACCGAATGCCTGATCTGCTGTGCTGTGGCGCCGATGCTTGTCAGCAAGCCAAAGTACTTCTTGCGCTCGCTGACCGAGATGGAAAACGAGTTGTAGATGAAGGACACCGAGCCGGCTACGATAAGAGCTATCAATATGGAAGCAAGGCCGTACAGTACAGCCAAAAAATTATCATTCCGGCTTATGCCCATAAACCTGAGCAAGTCGTCATTGTATCCATAATCTTTGTACTTGAGCTTATCCATGCCGAGGTTATTGTATATGTCGTACACCCTTCGTGGATTCTTAAGCTTTATATACACATTGGCCGCGTCGTTCTCCTTCAACTCGCTTTTATCGAGGACGGTGATAAGGGTATATCCTGGGGCAGAGTACTCCTCTATTGCAAAGGACGGCCTTTCGCATATCCCCACCACCTTATACGTCCTGGTACCTGTGACCACCAGCTTTTCTGAAACCCCGTCCTTCTTGTGCCTGTAATAATCCTTTTGACCCAAAATTGTGCCATCATCCGAAACCCGGTAACCGATTTTAAGCTCAATGGTGTCGCCCACCTCATACTTCACGCCGCCGTTGGTAAATATGTGATAGGGCACGACAACCTCGTTTTCATTTTGTGGAAGCCTGCCACTTTTTAAATGCACCGGCAACATCTCAAACGCCTTTTCATCAAACCCCAGAACATAAAGATAGGGCTTATACTCGTTTAATCCCTCCTCGAGCAGCGCATAGCCTATCCCCTTGGTTACGGCAAGCTCCTTTACCTCTCGGTTTTTGCTAATGCGCTCAATTGTATCAAGGTCAGCGTCGCAAACAACCGCATGCCAATCCCCCGTATCAGCCTTTGTATAGTTAATCAAGAAGTTTTGAAAGCTGGATATAAAAGTGGTCACGGCAGCTATCATGGCTGTGGATAGAACGATACCGATGATGGTGACGATGGTGCGCGTCCTGCTTCTCTTTAATGCAGCCAGCGTAACTTTATTCATAACGTTCATGGCCTGACCACCTCATCACTTACGATCCTGCCATCCTCGAGGCTGATGATGCGGCTTGCCTGCAGCGCAATCCTCTCGTCGTGCGTCACGATTATGATGGTCTGATTATACTTCTGGTTGTACAGCTTGAGCAGTTCGATGATTTCGGCGCTGTTTTTGCTGTCCAGGTTGCCCGTGGGCTCATCCGCCAGTATCAATGCGGGATTGGTTATGAGAGCGCGGCCTATGGCCACCCTCTGCTGCTGCCCGCCCGACAGCTGATTGGGCAAATGCTTTGCCCTGTCCTTAAGACCCAGAGTGGTAAGCAACTCATTCAAGCGTGCCTTATCCTCCTTCCTGCCGTCGAGCAGCAGAGGCAGCATTATGTTTTCCTCCACATCCAGCACGGGAATCAGATTGTAGAACTGATAGATCAGGCCGATCTGCCTGCGCCTGAAAATGGCAAGCCTTGACCTGTCCAGGCTGTAGATGTCGGTGCCGTCGATGTATACCTTGCCTGAGGTGGGAAAATCCACCCCGCCCAGTATATGGAGCAGCGTCGATTTACCCGACCCTGACGGCCCGACAATGGCCACAAACTCGCCCTTCTCCACCGAAAAGGAGACGTTGTCCAGAGCGGTGACCGCCGTCTCCCCCTTGCCGTATACCTTTGTCAGGTTTTCAACCCGTAGTATCTCCATATAGCACCTCCAGAGCATTTTTAATTTTCGAAAACGAGTCTACCACAACGGCGTGACATTCAGGTGACTTACTCTGTGACAGTTTTGTCACTTTTACATGCTCTGAAACGTGAGGCACAGAAATTGAAATATTAAAACTGCAAAACCAAAAAACTTGCTGGAAATCGGAAAGCTTATACATCGTTTCGTATCTTCAACAAAACCCCTTCATACAACTGCCTTATACAGGCGAATGAAGAAGGTTGTTCCTCTACCTTCACGGCTTTCCACCGTGATATCCCCGTTTTGCTCCTTGATTATGCTTTTTGCCATGGCAAGGCCGATTCCCACGCTGTCGGGCGACGCGTTTTTGCCCCTATAAAAGCGGGTAAATATATGGGGGAGGTCCTCTTTGCTTATGCCCGGCCCGTTATCGGATATGCGGATTTCGAAATAAAGCGGGTTGTCCTGTGCGGCAATCTCGATTTTGCCATTCTCTGGAGAGTGCTCTATGCAGTTTTTCAAGATGTTTATAATTGCTTCGGTGGTCCATTGCAGGTCACACGTTAAAGTTTCATCCTGCCCTGTAACGGTACAGGTAATGCCTTTCACTTCCATGGGTATGAGGAGGGGTTTTAAAGCGTTTTCTATGAGAGTGCGCACCTTAACCCTCTCTCGCTTCATCTTCACCACGCCGGCATCCAGCCTCGCCATTTTAAGCAGTGATGAGACCAGCCATTCTATGCGCTTTAATTGGGAGGAGATGCGGGCAGTGAATTCCCTGCGCTTTTCGGGCGGCAGGTCCTCGTTTCCCAGCAGGTCAACCATGACCATCATGGAGGTGATGGGTGTTTTGAGCTGATGCGATATGTCAGCCATGTGCTCCGACAGACGCAATTTCTCCTGCTGCAGCTTTTTATTATATTCCGATAGCATCAAGGTCACCTTGTATATCTCATTCTTCAAAATACTCAGCTCTCCCTCCACGTTGTCGCGTATGTCAAGAAAATGCTCTCCAGAGCAGATCCGCCTTAAATAGTCAGACAATTTCCTTATCTGCTTGTAGCGGTAAGCCGTGAAAGCAAAAAACGCCCCACACAACAAAAAAGCCGTAATCAAGACGAGGATTCCGGCGTCACCGCTGCTTGAGAAACCTATAATAGCCAAAACAGTGCTCAAAACGGAAACTGCCACGGCAAACCTCTTTATTTCCTTATTTCTCCATAAAGACACTTCCAAATCCTCCCGTTAATCATTTTTCTAAAACCCTGTCATGGTTCACCAACTTGAGAGTACGTATAGTGATAGCAATATAAAATAATGAAAATGGATTATAAATCTTTTAATGCAACAAAACGCATTAATACCCTTGGCAATTTTATAGGAAAATACTTTGATTAACGGCTTCATGCCAGAGCCGCTATATCCGGTACCCTATACCCCGCACCGTTTTTATGATAGTAGGATTCTGAGGGTCATCTTCAATCTTTTCCCTCAAGCGCTTAATATAAACAGTGAGGGTGTTGTCATTGACAAAGTCACCCGACACATCCCAGATGCTTTGGAGCAGCTGATCCCGGGTCAGCACCCGCCCCCTATTGGTGATGAGCGTGAGCAAAATGCGGTATTCCAGGGCCGTCAAAACCACTTCCCTGCCATTCTTCTTCACCTTACCCTCGGCTAGATTAATGGTTAAGCTGCCGATGCTTATTATGTGGTCTTGGCTTGATTTGCTTGCCCTGCGGAGTACGGCTCGAATTCGGGAGTGGAGCTCCCTCAGCCTGAACGGCTTTGTGATGTAGTCGTCGGCCCCTATGTCAAGCCCCATGACCACGCTGCCCTCATCATCCCGTGCGGTTAAGAATATCACCGGCGTATCCCCTTTTTCCTTAAGCTTTTTGCACACGTCAAATCCATTGCCGTCGGGAAGAGATATGTCGATGATGGCAAAATCAAAGCCCTCGGCCGCTATCCTTTCCAGAGCCGATGCGGCATTATAGCAGGTTATAACTTCAAAGCCCTCCTGTGACAGGGAATACTCTAGCCCCACAGCAATGGCTTCATCGTCCTCAACCAGCAGTAGCCTCATCATAACCACTTATATGTATTCACCCCGCTCACCTAAAGAAAATTGGAGTTGTTGTGTCAATTGAAAACTCTACATGTAGATTCAATTCAAAACCGAAATAAGAGAATTTATATACGTTTTTGAGGCAGGATTAAACGATATTCGATCATAAAACAGAAAAAATATTTCACCATCACCAAGCCGCCCTTTCAGCACACCTGCAGGATCACGCATTTTAAATACTCGGTCTCCTTGGATGATAGTAACACAGGGTGGTCCTTAGCCTGTGAACGCCTCTCAACCACTCTGACATCCCTCTTGGCATCAATGGCAGCAGTATACAGAATGTCCATAAACAATTCCGGATCTATATGTTGAGAACAGGAACAAGTAATTAAATACCCTCCCGGCCGTATTATCTTCATGGCTCTTAGGTTAATCTCTTTGTATCCCCTGATGGCATTTTCCACCGTCTCACGAGATTTTGTAAATGCCGGGGGATCGAGTATTATCACATCAAAGGTGTTCTTCTCTTGATGATATTTCCTTAAAACATCAAATGTGTTGCCCACCTCAAATTGGCACATTCTTTCATATCCATTTAACGCAGCATTCTTTTTGGCTATCTCAACTGCGTGTTCCGAAATATCGATACCCAAAACGCTTTCAGCACCGTAATGCGCCGCGTGCAAAGCAAACGACCCTGTATGGGTAAAGCAATCCAGCACCTTGGCTCCTTTTACAAATGGTCGTATAGCCGCCCTGTTTTCTTTTTGGTCGAGGAAATACCCCGTTTTTTGGCCGTTCGCCACATCAACCAGGAACTTTATTCCGTTTTCCACCATTATGACGTTGGTATCAAATTCCCCTTTAATATACCCCTTCCTCTGGTCCAGGCCTTCAAGCTCCCTCACCGGAGCATCGTTTCTCTCATAAATCCCCTCAGGCTTTATGATATCATCCAGGATGTCTGCCAATAAGTACTTATACCTGTCAATACCCAACGCCAGGGTTTGCATGACAAGGTAGTTTGAAAACTTGTCCACTATAAGTGCGGGCAGAAAGTCCGATTCCGCAAAGACTACTCTACAGCTGTTCAAATCAGCAAATTGCTTTCTATATTCCCAAGCACTTTTAACCCTCCTGTAAAAGAAGTCGGCATTGATATCTTCCTGCTCCCGCGTAAGTAGCCTTATAGCAATCTGAGACTTGGGATTGTAGTAACCTTTTCCCAGAAACCTCCCTTTGTATGAGTATACTTCCACCACATCGCCAGGCTGACACTCTCCTTCAATACGTTCTATATCACTTCTAAAGATCCAGGGGTGGCCGCACAACGTCCGCTGTTCCTTGTTTTTCACTATGTAAGCTTTTGCCATTTATAAATAACCTCCTTCCAAACAACCTTTAAAAGCCATCAATACACTTTACAGTGGAAACTGTACCGGAATATTTTATCATATCTCCATTATTTTTAGAAAGTTAAAAAGACGAGAAGATCAGGAAGCCAAAATAATATTTCTCCTACACAACAGCTCCCTGAAAAAATAAAAGGCCGTATAAAATTTTAGTAGGTAAAAACAGGAGAAAAAGGGGGTAATGTAGAAAAAGAGACCTCACTAGGACAAAAAATAAAAAAGCATGTTGACAAAACCCATACTACAGGTTAAAATATATTTTGCCATTAGGAAATAATAAATAGAAAGAGTAAGTTGTGATGCGGGTGTAGTTCAATGGTAGAACTCCAGCCTTCCAAGCTGGCGGCGTGGGTTCGATTCCCATCACCCGCTCCATTAATGTGCGCCTGTAGCTCAGCTGGATAGAGCAACGGACTTCTAATCCGTAGGTCAGGGGTTCAAATCCCTTCAGGCGCGCCATAGAAGAAAATTACGGTGGGTATAGCTCAGATGGTTAGAGCGCCAGATTGTGGCTCTGGAGGTCGTGGGTTCGAATCCCACTATCCACCCCAATTTATTTTTATGGCGTTGGGGCGTAGCCAAGCGGTAAGGCACGGGACTTTGACTCCCGCATTCGTAGGTTCGAATCCTGCCGCCCCAGCCACAATATGACCCATTAGCTCAGGTGGTAGAGCACTGGACTTTTAATCCAGGTGTCCGGCGTTCGAATCGCCGATGGGTCACCAGATTAAAATTATAAACCTTAAATAAATGGACAAAAATTTAAATTTGATGAAAATAGATAAAAAGTGGTGGACATAGAGGATATAGAGCGGGCGTGGCGGAACTGGCAGACGCGCTAGACTTAGGATCTAGTGGAAGGTATCCGTGGAGGTTCAAGTCCTCTCGCCCGCACCATCGTGCGGCAGTGGCTCAGGGGTAGAGCGTCGCCTTGCCAAGGCGAAGGTCGCGGGTTCAAATCCCGTCTGCCGCTCCATTTGTTTTTGATAAAAGTTTAAAACCATGCGCCCATAGCTCAGCTGGATAGAGTGACAGACTTCGAATCTGGAGGTCGCAGGTTCGAATCCTGCTGGGCGCACCAGAGCCCTGTAACATCAAGCGTCACAGGGCTTTTGCTTTTTTGGCAATTTGCTTTTCCCATACTTTTCCCAAAGGCTAAAAATTTATACCATATGCTTCCAATACCCAATTGGGCAGGCTAAATTACTGCTCTATCAAGTGGTACTTTCCCAACATTGTACCATTATTGTACTACACCGTTGAATGCCACATCAATAGATTCATCAACATACAATAAAATAAGAGGCCCCTCTCTCAAGGCCTCTTATTTTATTTCTTTTTTCGCAAATCACATAACGTGTGTAGGGATAATGGCATCGATAATCCCTATGATCAAAGCCGCCACAATAGCGCCGAATACGTTGATCCGCATTCCCGGCACCAGGAACTGCGTCAAGTAAATGATCAGTGCCGAGAGCAGAAACCCCACGATACCTCGTCCAAAGGGCGAGGCATCAATCTTAAATAGCTTTTGTATAACATAATCCATGGCGGCAATCACAATTGCAGCCAACAGCGCTGTACCAAACCCTATATTGGAGAAACCAGGGGTCAAAAGCGCTGTCACCATCAGCACCACAGCAGCAACTACAAAGCGAATGATTATACCTAACCAGCTCCTGCCGCCTTCGTTTCTGTTCATTTCATTCTGCTTGTTTCCCGTCTCTTCAGCCATACTCAACATTTCTCCTTTCATACTTAAATTATTTATTGGTTCATATTTCGCCTGACCGACTGAACCTGCTTTTCCATATCCATTGGACGGTCATAACGCTCATCAATGGTCATGTTGGTAATAACCCGCTCGGCCCCCATTTGAAATGGGATGCTGTGAATTTGCCGGGCTACATTCATCAATTGATCAAGGTTACCTTCTATTACTGTTCCAGTAGGCGTAATCTGATATTTAAGCCCCTGCTGTTCTATAATTTTGCAGGCTTGGGCTACATAGCTGCTAAAACTGGGCTGCCCGGTGCCAACCGGTACTATGCTGATGTCCAATACGGGCATTTCCTCACCTCCAACAATTTTCTATCCGTTATTTTTTCCGATTTTTTTATTTTTCATCCCATCATTTTTTAAAATTAAAAAAGAGAGGAACTGTTCCCCCTCTTTTTTTGTGCTCGATACACCGACTGATAGTATCACTAAAAACCTGCCCTGCTGTGCCCACATAGTAGTTTGGTTTCCATAGATGACTGCTTCAGAGTTTCTTTTTGAGTTTCGGATGCTTCAAAAAAAGAATGCAGGCCGTGGAACCCTTTAATATTTTGACTATCACCGCTGGAGTTATCTTAGGAGGAGCAGAAAGAAAAACGTGTACGTGGTAATTGATATTGTAAACTGCTGATCTAGTTGATTCCCAAGCTTCCTTTTTCAAGCCATTATGATAACATATTGTCAAACAATTGTAAATGCTAGGGCGAGCGGGTCCGTGTATTCTCTCAATAAATTGAGAGGGATTAATGCCCCCGCGTACTCCCCCATACCTCTAAATTTTTCTTAAACGCTGGATAGCATACCGCCAAATTCCGTATAGCTCTTGCAAATAACTATTAATCACTTTACACGATGTTTTTCTCCTGGTACATCATCATTGACAATCAGCATCGGAGTTGCTTGAACCTTTTTGCTCCGCATCTTTTAAAATGTCTTCTTTTTCTGCTTTTTCTTGCTCATTTTGCTCTTCCGCTCTATGCTTTTCTTCTTCGCCCATGTATACTAACCCTTTTCCATCCGATAAAATACCACCTTTTGTGGCAGGCTCTACCTTTTTACGTCTAACCACAAGCATCACAACAGAAAAGGCTATCAGCAATCCTGCCAGCAGCTGCGATACCCTGAATGGTCCCCAGTACAGGCTGTCGGTGCGAAGTCCTTCTATCACAATGCGCCCGCACGAATAGAGCAGCAGGTAAAGCAGGAATATATCCCCTGGCCTTTTTCTCCGCTTTCTGTAATACATCAAAAATATAAACACCAACAAGTTCCACATGGACTCATAGAAGAAGGTAGCCATGTGCCACTCTTTCCTCGATCCTATATACACAGCAAACGGAAACCACTGCCAGGCTGGATCAGTTACCAATCTACCATAGGCTTCCTGGTTGAAGAAATTTCCCCACCTGCCAATTGCCTGGCCAAGTATGAGGCTGGGTGATGCAAGATCAGCCAGGTCCCAGAAATTGACCTTGCGCCACCGCGAAAATATTAAAGCCGCCACTATGCCGCCTATCACCGCACCGTATATGGCAAGGCCCCCTTGCCATATTTTAAATATATCCACAGGATTATTTTTATAAATCTCCCACTGGAAAACCACGTAATACAGCCTTGCGCCTACAATGGCAAACGGGATGGCCAGAAGGGCAAAATCCAAAATTATCTCGGGGTCATAGTTAAGCCTTCTGGCATACCCCATGGCCAGGTAAATCCCTAAAAGTACCCCCGTCGCAATGAGTATACCGTACCAGTACACAGGACGTCCAAAAATCTCAAATGCAACCGGATCCGGCCACATAAAATCCTCCCCTTTACCTTAAAAATTCTCTAGTTCGGCAGTATAATGGATACGCTACTTTGGTAATTTTCAAAAAACTTATTGAAATGGCTCTTCAGCTGTTCATAGTTTATCTGCATAAGCCTCTCGATGTAATCAAACAACCCTATATTTTTGAAAATTAAGGACACGAACTGCACGCCGATTGTCTCCAGCGAGTTGAACATCCTTATATACTCTCCTATCTTCTTTTTCTTGACCCGTGAGAAGCACTCCACATCCCAGGGTTCCTGCTTCAGCCTTTCTATTTCCTTATAAACCATGTCTACAACTTTTTCTGGATTTGGCGATTCCCCGCCCATTATTATATGCCCGTAATCCTTCTCTCCTGTATATTCAGCGCTGAAGGTCAAGTCAATCAAACCTTCTTCATACATTTTGACGTAAAGGTCCGAGCTTTGACCCACCAGCATCTCCAGCATGATGTCATTTAGTATCATCTTGTCAAGCAATGGCTGCCCCTCCTGTCCTACCTGGGTATCTTTAAACCCCAGCATAAACAGCGGTCGAGGCACTGGCAGCTTATCCTTCACCACCGGAGCGGCTACCTGGTAAGGTTCACTTGGGTATATCCTCTTTATTTCTCCCTGCTTAGACACATCCTTATCACTAAAATAGCGCTCAACCTGCTGTACAACCCTGTCGGTATCCACATCCCCCGTCACAAATAAGACCATATTGGAGGGATGATAAAACGTCTCATAACACTTGTACAGCATATCCTTGGTTATTTTTTGGATGGATTCCACCGTTCCGGCAATATCGTTTTTTACAGGATGATTCTGGTATAGCCCTTTTAGCAGATTGAAAAACACGCGCCAGCTTGGGTCATCCTGATACATGACTATTTCCTGGGTAATAATGCCTTTTTCCTTTTCCACTGTCTGGTCTGTAAAGTAAGGTGTACCCACAAAATTGAGAAGCACATCCAGACACTCATAAAAGCTCCCTGTGGATGTAAAGTGATAAGCCGTGGTGTTGAAACTAGTAAAAGCATTGGGACTGGCCCCCAGCTTTGAAAAGATGTCAAATACGCTCCCTTCCTCCTGCTCAAACAGCTTATGTTCCAAAAAATGTGCAATGCCCTCAGGCATTCTTGTAGGCTCCTTTTCCCCCGGTACCACAAACTGATTATCATTGGAACCGTAATTGGTGGCATAAATGGCAAACTGTTTTTGATAACCCTTCTTGGGCAACACATATACATTTAAACCGTTTTTTAACTTCGTATGTATCAACCTTTCGTTCAATACCTCGTTTTTAATTTCTCTTCTCATGGATGACATATCCCCTCTTTCTATTTCTCAAAAAATAGATTGTATCCAATTTGATCCTGTCGGAAACTTCCACCACTTGATCCACTGTAACGCCTTTTATCCTCTCTATCAGCTCCTCCACGGTGATATCGGAATCCATAACGCTATTGCCCAGGTAATAGTCTATGAGCTGAGATGGCTGATCCATGCTTCCCTTAAGTGAGGTGACCAACGCATTTATCGCCCCTTCAAACTCCTGCTGGGTGATGTGCCCCTTTGCCACGGCATCAAGCTGCTCCATTATTATGTTCACCGTTTGCTCATACTTGTCAAAATCGATACCGGCGCCAATGAACATCAGGCCTTTAAACTTCTCCAGCCGTGCAAAAGCATAATAAGCCAAACTTGCTTTTTCCCTTACATTTATAAACAATTTAGAGTGAGGTCCACCACCTAGAATGCTGCTGTATACCAATAGAGGAAAATACTCCTTGTCAGTGGCGTTTATATTGGTCCTAAACCCCATGGCTAACTTACCCTGATTTACGTCCATCTCCTCTGTGACAGTTTTGGGCACCACCTGTAGCTTTTTATAAGTAGTTTTAGGTATAGTTCTTACCTGCTTTCTCTCCATTGAAAGGCTGCGCTCAAGCAGCAACCTCACTTTAGCAGGGTCTATATCCCCCACCACAAATACATCTAGCGGGCTGGACTGCGTAACATCGCAGTACACGCTATACAGCCTGGCATCGTCCAAATTTTCTAGTTCGTTTATATTGCCAAAAACATACCTGCTGTACTTTTCACCCTTGCACATCTCCTGGGCACATCTCTCCAAGCTGTATTGAATCTTGTCATTGACCAGCGACTTGATCCTGTTTTTCAGATTTTCCTTCTCCTGGGCCACATAGCTCTTTTTAAAACCACCATTTTCCAATACAGGGCGGTTGATCACCCGGTTTAGGAAATAAAAAGCCTGTGCCAGTATCCCCTGCTCTGCCAAGTAATCATCGTTTACCACTTCCATGGAAAACCTGAGTACCTGCCTTTCACCCTTCTTCTGCACACCCACATCAAATAAAGCCCCGTACAGGCTCTCCAAGTGCCGCTCAATATCTTTTAGAGTTTCAAAGCCTTCACATCCACGCTTTAGCACCGCCGGGATCAAAGCGTTGTAGGTGTAATCCTCATTAAGGTCTCTGTGGAAACAAAAGCTTATAGTGACGGTTTTAAATTTCTTTGTAGGTAAAACCCACAGCGTTATCCCCTTGCCCATATCCATGTTTTCTATGCGCATATATTTTACCCTCCTGATTTAGCTGAATGAGCGTAACTACAATCTGTTCCCTTCTCTACTTTATATTTTCGCTTTAATGTCCAAAAATCCTCTAAAAATTATTATTCTTTGGGAAAATTTTTCTATACTTTCTTTACCCTTTTATTTTTTCAAGATTCAGGCTGCCACCTTTTAAGTCCACATCCAGGCAAGTAAGCTACAAACGCCCAAAAGCCAAATACTCACCACACAAGATTAAGGTATTGCATATTTATACAACATTCACTATACTAGTTTTATAAAACATAATCCTCTAAACCGTGAGTTTTTAAACAACGCTACACCAAAAACTCAAGAGATTGACTGTAAGCTGCGGGACCAGAAATTGTCATAACCAGGGATTAAAGCGGCCTGTAAACTGATGTAAGAACATTTATGTTGCCCTACAGAGTAACATGGGTAAATAATGTTGAGAAAGGGGAAACCTATGTGTGAACAAATCAAACAAATCGCTATGAGAATCAAAGAGCTGAGAGAAATCTCGGGCATTTCAGAAGAGGATATGGCCCGACAGTTCAATATCCCCCTTGAACTTTATAAAAAATATGAAAGCGGAGAAGCAGATATACCCGTAAGCTTTTTATACCAGGTGGCAAACAAATTCAACGTGGAGCTGACAGCAATTTTGACGGGCGAGGAACCACGCCTTCACATTTACTCGCTGGTAAGAAAAGGCAAGGGGCTGGAGGTAGAAAGGAGAAAAGAATACAAATACCAGAGTCTTGCCTACAACTTTGCCCACAAAAAGGCTGAGCCATTTTTGGTCACCGTTGAACCAAAACCCGACGACCAGCCAATAGCTCTCAATTCCCATCCCGGCCAGGAATTCAACTACGTTCTGGAAGGGACCCTCAAAGTGGTGATACATACCCATGAGCTGATACTCAATGAGGGCGATGCCCTGTTCTTCGACGCCAGTTTCAAGCATGGCATGAAGGCATTAAACGGCAAGACTGCCAAATTCTTGGCTATTATATTGTAAAGTAAATGAGCTGAAGGATAGGGCAAGTAGGCTGAACTTTAACCAGTCGGAAAATCGGCTATGTAAGCATGAAACTAGCAGCTATAATGTAGGCCTTGACCACAAAGGTAATAGTGGCTTGATGTGCCACACTTTCCGTAAAGCCATCACGGCTTCAGAAAGCTGATATTTTATAAGCTGCTTAAAATCCATGGTAAAGCAGCAACCACACCAAATAAACGTAAAAAGGAGTAGAGATGCAAATGTTGCTTGAAAGATTTGTTTCAGGAAAATTCACATCATACGAGGACTTCGTACAAAATTTTAAGATAAACGTCCCCGATAATTTCAACTTTGCCTATGACGTCGTCGATGAGCTAGCCAAACTACAGCCCAACAAAACAGCTATAGTATGGTGCGATGACAACGGAGGAGAAGAGTTTTTTTCCTTTGAACAGATAAAACACTACACCGATAAAACAGCCAATTTCTTCAAAGCGCTAGGGATAAAAAAGGGCGACAAAGTGATGTTGATACTTAGGGGGCGCTACGAGTTTTGGTTTTGCCTGCTTGCGCTTCATAAGCTGGGAGCAATAGCGATACCTGCCACTCATCTGCTCACCGCCAAAGACATCGTATACCGCAACAACGCCGCTGACATCAAGATGATCGTAGCCTTAAATGAACCTCTGGTGCTTGAGCACGTAGATCAGGCCCATCTTCAATCGCTCTCCCTCAAATACAAAGTGGTGGTTGGAGGCCAGAGGGAAGGCTGGATAAGCTATTATGAAGGAATAGAGAGCGCTCCATCTCACTTTGAGCGCCCCACTGGAAACCAGGCCACAACTAACGAAGATATCTCACTGCTATACTTCACCTCGGGTACCACTGGGTATCCCAAAATGGTGCAGCACAATTTCATATACCCTCTCGGCCACATAGTCACAGCCAAATACTGGCAGAATGTGCAAGACGATGGCCTTCACTATACAGTAGCTGATACCGGCTGGGCTAAGGCGGTATGGGGCAAGATATACGGGCAATGGATATGCGGCAGTGCGGTGTTCGTATACGACTACATCAAATTCGACCCCAAACGCCTTCTTCAGATGGTGGAAAAGTACAAGGTCACCACTTTCTGCGCTCCGCCTACCATATACCGTTTTCTCATCAAAGAGGACTTATCCCAATACAACTTGGAAAGCCTAAGGTACTGCGTGGTAGCAGGAGAACCGTTAAATCCCGAGGTATACTATCAATTCCTTAAGGCCACTGGCATCAAGCTGATGGAGGGCTATGGGCAGACCGAGCTTACCGTAACCATAGCCACCTTCCCTTGGATGGAACCAAAACCAGGTTCAATGGGAAAACCCGCACCTGGATATGACATAGATATAGTCGATGAAAACGGACGTTCATGTGACATCGGTGAAGAAGGTCAGATTGTCATCCGTACCCACAGCAACAAGCCGGTAGGGATGTTTGACGGATACTACAGAGAACCCGAGCGGACAAAAGAGGTGTGGCACGACGACATTTACTACACCGGCGATATGGCATGGCGCGATGAAGACGGCTATTTCTGGTTTGTTGGTCGCGCAGATGATGTCATAAAGAGCTCAGGATACAGGATAGGCCCCTTTGAAGTGGAAAGCGCTCTTATGGAACACCCTGCGGTTTTAGAGTGCGCAGTCACCGGTGCCCCTGACCCTATAAGGGGACAAGTGGTAAAGGCAACCATAGTGCTGGCAAAAGGATACACTCCATCTCAGGAGCTGATAGAGGAGCTTCAAGAGCACGTAAAGAAGACCACGGCACCTTATAAGTATCCCAGGATAATCGAGTTTGTAGACGAGCTTCCAAAGACCATAAGCGGCAAAATACGCAGGGTGGAGATAAGGGAAAAAAGCTACAAGAAATAACTTCAAAAAATGAAAGGGATGTTCCTGGAACTTGCCAGGCAACATCCCTTTTATAATATTATGCATATCAGGCCTCCACTTCCCTCGTTTATGATCCTCTGCAGCGTCTCTTGAATCTTAAACTGGACATCCTCGGGCATTCTCATGAGCTTGTTGGCCAGCCCTTCCTTAACCAGTTCGTGCAACGATTTGCCAAATATATTGGTCTCCCATATCTTGGACGGATCGTTTTCAAACTCCTCCAGCAGGTACTTCACCAACTCCTCACTCTGCCTTTCGGTTCCCACGATTGGAGATACCTCGGTCTGAATATCCACCCGTATGAAATGCAGGGAAGGTGCACTGGCTTTAAGCCGCACGCCAAACCGGCTACCCTGCTTTACAATCTCTGGTTCCTCAAGCTTCAACTCCTCAAGAGAAGGCGGTACCATCCCATAGCCCGTCTCTCGCACATCGCGCAGCGCCTCAGCAATCCGATCGTATTCCTTCTTGGCTATGGCCAACTGCTTCATCAACCCTATCAGCTGATAATCGCCCTCAATCTGATAGCCGCACTCCTCGCCCAGTATCCTATAAAACATACCAGGCTTGGCATCTATGTTAATAGCCACTTTGCCATTCCCCAGGTTTATATTGCTCACCTTAGGCGGCTCTATATGCTCCAGCTGTTCATCCTTGCCGCCAACTTTCTCGATGTCCCGCACCCTGTATACATCCTGCGTAACGTTTCTCACATAGTCGATTATGTATTTGACAAGCCAGTGGTCCTCATCAAGGCTCTGAACCCATTTGGGAACGTCGACACGTATCTCGGTAAGCGGAAACTCAAACAATACCGTGCTCAATATATTGTGTATATCCTCCACGGTGAGATTTAAGACATCAAGGACCAGAACGGGCACATCATACTTCTCCTCCAAGGCATTACGCAGCATTATCGTATCCTGTGCCGATGGATTTTTCGAGTTGAGGATTATTATAAAAGGCTTGCTCAGCTCTTTGAGCTCCCTGACCACCCTTTCTTCGGCTTCCACATAATTTACCCTGGGTATGTCGGTAATGCTTCCGTCAGTGGTGACCACAAGGCCTATAGTAGAATGGTCGGTAATCACCTTTCTGGTCCCCAGCTCGGCCGCCTCTTCAAAAGGAATATCATAGTCAAACCATGGCGTACGAACCATACGCGGCCCATCGCCTTCCATATGCCCTATGGCTCCCTTGACCAGATACCCCACACAGTCAACCATCCTTATCTTGAGATTAGCCGTCCCCTTTATGGTGATCTCCACCGCTTCATTGGGAACAAACTTGGGCTGTGTAGTCATTATAGTACGTCCCGTGCCGCTCTGCGGCATCTCATCTTTTGCACGCTCCTTCTTAAAACCGTTTTCCATATTAGGCAAAACCAGCAGCTCCATAATTTTCTTAATAAGCGTTGACTTTCCCGTTCGGACAGGTCCCACTACCCCTATGTATATATCGCCATCGGTTCGCTCGGCTATGTCCCGATATACATCAAATTTCTCCATCTGTCCCCCTCCCTTTTTTTGTTGAACCTCATCGATACAGCTCCTCCCTGCTCACCTCGGATTCAAGCCCCATTTGCGGCACTCGGCCTCTATGTGCTAACTCATGCCTTGCAACTTTGCATCAGTAATATATATTGGAGGGAGACAAAAAATATGACAAGTAGTTACCATTTTATGTCCCATCACAGACAAAGCCGTGCCTCACTACCTGCCCCGATAATTGCCAATCTATGTACCATAAAAACCTCTCCTCATGCCCTATTTTAGAACGATGTAACCAACCGTATATTTTTTATGCTTTTTATAGTTTGCTTGCCACATCAATTCACTGTACCCTGGCTCTCTGACCCAGTTTATTTTCCTTCCCCTCTATGAGCCTTGATATGTTGCTTCTGTGCCTGTACAGGGCCAATCCTCCAACAGCCACCCCAAACAGCACCATTTTCCAATCGTATCCGAATATGGCCAGCAGTATAGGAAACAGAATGGCCGCCGTTATAGACCCCAAGGAGACATACTTGGTTATGGCGATTACAACCACTCCTGCCACAAAGAGGATGGCACTTATGAGAGGAAACAGCACCAGCAGCACGCCAAACGAGGTGGCTATACCCTTTCCTCCCCTGAAATCGAGGAACATCGGCCAGTTATGGCCCACAATGGCAGCAAACCCTGCCAACGCCGCCCCAGTCTCACCGGCTATCCATCTTCCAATGAGGGCTGCCAAAACCCCTTTCAGGATATCGGCCAAAAACACTGGAACAGCGGCTTTAAGACCCAGTACCCTGAGCACATTGGTAGCTCCCGCATTGCCGCTACCGTACTGCCTTATATCGATGTTTCGAGCTATCTTCCCTGCAATGAAAGAGGGAGGTATGCTGCCCAGCAGATAACCTATGATAATGGAAACAAACAGCTTCATGCTTGCACCTCCTAAATCCCTGCATTCCCAAACCCGCATTAGCTCCTCTGGCGAACCAGCAGCCTGATGGGGGTCCCCACAAGGTCAAACGTCTTACGCAGATAATTTTCCAGGTATCTTTGATATGGCTCGTGCATGAGCTCGGGATCGTTTACAAACAAAACAAATGTGGGCGGTTTGACGGCTACCTGTGTAGCATAGTAAATCTTGAGCATTCTGCCTTTTTCGGAAGGCGGAGCAGCTACAGCTACCGCATCTGAAATGCAGTCATTGAGCACACCAGTAGAAACCCGCATGATATAGCGACTGTACACTTCATCTACCAACTCCAAAACCCTGTTTATCCTCTGGCCTGTTTTTGCTGATACAAACACCATAGGAGCATAAGCAATAAAGCCCAGCTTTTGCAGGATGCGGTTCTTGTATTCCTCCATAGTATAGGTATCCTTTTCAACCAGGTCCCACTTGTTGACCACTATCACCGACGCCTTACCCTCTTCTATAGCCAGGTTGGCGATTTTGGCATCCTGGTCTGCTACCGGCTGCGTGGCATCCAGCATTATGAGCACGACGTCGCATCTTCTGATGGCTGCCAATGCACGCAGCACGCTATAGCGTTCCAAGGCTTCATTTATGCGGCTTTTCCTACGGATTCCAGCGGTATCTATGATCACATACTCCTTTCCATCCCTCTCAAAGGGAGTATCAATGGCATCCC
Source organism: Caldicoprobacter guelmensis (assembly GCF_016908415.1). NCBI lineage: Bacteria > Bacillati > Bacillota > Clostridia > Caldicoprobacterales > Caldicoprobacteraceae > Caldicoprobacter > Caldicoprobacter guelmensis. The sequence continues at coordinate 104,091 of NZ_JAFBDW010000002.1, read as the reverse complement.
TGGTAGTACCCGGAATATCACTCACTATAACCCGCTCTTCTCCTAGGATACGGTTTACCAGCGAGGACTTGCCCACATTGGGCCTACCCACCACAGCTATCTTTATAGCCTGGTCTTCTTCTTCATCGATCCCTTTATCAGGCAGATATTTCACCACCCTATCCAGCAGGTCACCTATCCCTCTCTTGTGGGTGGCTGAAATGCCAATGGGTTCACCCAGACCCAGGCTGAAAAAGTCGCCCACCATCGGTTCGTCCTCAAAGTTATCAATTTTATTTACTGCCAGCACCACAGGTTTGCGGGTTTTGCGCAGAAGGTTAGCTATCTGCTGGTCTGCCGGTGTTACTCCTACCTGACCATCCACAAGGAATATTATTACATCTGCGGTATCTATGGCAATCTCTACCTGCCGCCTTATCTGTACAAGCAGTTCATCGTCGCTCTCAGGGTCCAATCCCCCTGTATCCACAAGGGTGAATTTTCTGTTTAGCCACTCAGCATCGGCATAAATTCTGTCGCGTGTAACCCCTGGTTGGTCATCCACAATGGATATCCTTTTGCCGACGATTTGGTTGAAAAAGGTGGATTTTCCCACGTTGGGACGCCCTACAACAGCTACTATTGGTTTGTCCATACCCATCACTCCCTTCTATCTCTCAAAGCCTTATCCAAGTTTGCTATAGTTTCAAGTAGCTCGCTTCCGTCAACTGGAACAGGGACAACTGGCACTCCCAACGATGCACTCAAGCCTTCTAGGGTGATATCATCCAAAAACACGTCTTCACCTCTGCGAAGCATGGTAGAAGGTATGAGCAGGGCCTCACCCAGATTCTTACCTTTAAGCTGGGCTATCATATCCCCACCCGTTATCAGCCCTGCCACCGTAACGCTCTCCCCAAAAAACCCGTTGACAACGGGATAAACGTGCACGGTCACCCCCATTTCCTGCTGTACCCTATCCATCAATGCTTTTATGGTAGGATAAGCCGATACCCCAGTAGCCACAGAGACCTCTTTCGCAACCACATTTCTTCCGCGATAATTATCAATAGCCTCGTCAAATTCATGGACCAGCTTGACTATCAACCCCACCCCGTTTTCGATCTGAGGAAAATCCTCGTACTCCTCATAGGATGGAAACTTCTTGCCGGCCAGAATATAAAACTCATCAGCCGCAAACACGAAGGCGGTACCGCTCTCACTCCGGCATACCTTCTGCCACCTCTCCACCTGTTCCACCACCTGCGCGGCAGAGCCAGCATCAAACGGCAATATATTCTCCAACCCCTGACGGTACTTGGTTAAGCCCACCGGCACTACGGCCACAGACCTTACTATAGACCTTAAGCTCCACAGGTCGGACAAGGTGCGTTCAAGCTCAGCACCATCGTTCCAGTTACGGCACAGTACAATCTGACAGTGTATGGATATACCTGCCTTTTCAAACTCCTTCAAGATGCTGAGCACCTCACCGGCTCGCTTGTTTCCCATCATCCTCTGGCGAAGCTGTGGGTTGGTAGTATGCACTGATATATAAAGTGGGCTTATGCGCTTTGAAATTATCCTCTTTACGTCATTTTCAGTCAGGTTGGTAAGGGTTATATAATTCCCCATTAAAAATGATAGGCGCCAGTCATCGTCTTTGTAATAAAGGGTAGAGCGCATCCCCCTGGGCAGCTGGTCTATAAAACAAAATATGCAACGGTTACGACATACCCGCTGCCTATCCATAATGGGCTGCTCAAAGGTCAGCCCCAGGTCTTCGTCAGGGTCTTTTTCGATATCCAGTTCCCATATCTGCCCATCGCTCTTCTCTATAGTAATATTTACCTCATCGTTGCTCATCCATTCCATATAGTCCAGAATATCTTCTACTGCTTGCCCGTTTACGGCTACCAAAAAGTCGCCGGGCTCTATACCCAGCTCTTCAGCAATGCTGCCAGTTTCTACTACCGCAATCCTATGTTTTTTCCTCAGTTTAAACCTCTCCCCCGTTTGAAATTTATTAGCTATTTTTAATACCTGCTACTAAATATGGTCACACTTCTATTATCGTGCAAAAAAACCATTAAGTCAATAATTTATCGTTGCGTTGCATTAGAGCCTGCTTGACCCTGGTGACCAAATCCACTAGAAGCGGATAACTCTTCCTTATGCCCCATATGGTCATAGGCCTGCCTATGAAGGGAATACCCAGCTTTCTGGAGGTAAATCCTCCTATGGCCGTTATGGGATGGAGTTGTACCAGGGCGCTGACAAACAGCACATCCTGCTGGGATATGCCACTGACATTTAATAAGCTTTTGATAGCGGGTATGACTACGCTTTTTCCATCTTTCATCCCCACCACATAAATGTCCCATCCGAGCTCATCCCGTCCCATGTATACAGGCGTACCCAGCTTCTTATTATCCATTTTATCATAAAAAGGTATGGCTTTAAACTCGTGAACTTCAGGTATACGGTCATGGGGAAGGTAATTTAGGTGTATGGAAGCACAGGTAACAGATGTATGAGCTCCTCCATAACAGTGATAAAACAGCACCCCCATTTGTTTCACCTCTCTTGATTACTTTAAGCTCTTTCGTCATATTTCAAGATTCATAACCTATTGAATCGGGTCTATTCAACTCCTGCTTTTGCTGTTCTACAACTTTCACAAAGAATTTGTACTTGTATCTAAACCACCAAAAAAACAGCTTTTTGCAGACCATGGTATTTATACCGTGTGCCAGCAAAAAACCCATAAACCTGGGGAAAAAGCCCTCGAACCGTGATACATCGACGTGACACAATTCTTCATCTATTCTAAATATCTTACTTATATTTGTTTGAGCCTTCTCAATTATCGAAAAAAACCTATTACAACCCATGACATATATCTCATTCAGGTTTTCATCTAACCCTACATATATTAAATTTCCATATTGTTGGCCATATAAACAACAAATATCAAAATGGGCTTTTATGAGCTGGTTGTCTGGGAATTGAGCGCCTTTATATATCCCGACATGAAGCGCTGCCATCAAATACGCTCCATAAGTCGCCCTGTAACCACAGTATATCACTTTCAACGCCGCTTTCTCCTCTCTTAAGGGCTATTTATAAAACTTTTACAAAAACACAAAACCGAGTCGCTGGACCTACCAGCAACTCGGTTACCTTATTCTCTATCCCGCTCATCTCTATCAGTATTGCCGGTAATTTTAGAAAACATCTCTCTAGTACCACCGCTTATCGCGATAAATACTACTACCCCTATAACCAGCACCAGCACCAGCCATACTATTCCTCTTCTTCCACCGCGTTGCACCTCTTCGTTTATAGGCCTTGTCCGATAGGTCCCCTTGTCCTGGCCTTCCTGTGTCTTACCCTGTATGGTACCGCCAAACATGGCCTTGTCCACTACATCGGCCATATACTGGGCAGACCTTGCTGCCGATTCCTTGCTGTTTTCATGGGTACCAAATTCGAAGATCAGCGAACGAGGAGAAAGTTCCTGATTGTATGCTCCTGCCCCTATATATATGTCCTTTATAAGCCCGGGATACACCTTGTCAGCTATGGCCTTGATCTTATAAGCCAGCTCCTCATTAGCCTTTCTATTCTGGTTTCTTGAGCCCACCACTATCCTAACCTTGGTCATGGGTTGCCCTGCCACTCTTGTGACGTAAATATGCCCTGGCACAGCATCCCTGTGTATATCAAATATTGCAGCCACCGGAGAGTACTGCCTTATAAGGCTGATGGCTGTCTGCCTGGAACGCCTGTAAGCGCCGGCGTCATGGGGGTCATGCGGCGTTTTGTCAAGCACCGCGTTTATCCCCCTCTCGCGCAAAGCATCTCTAAATGCCTCAGCCACATCAAAGATGCCCCCACCACCAGGACGGCTGTGCGTACCATCTGAAGGCGCATATGACTCATCGCTGTGCGTGCAGTACAAAAGTATATTCCCTTTCTTGTCAAACTGCTGTGCCAATGCACCCACCGAATCTGAAATTTCCTCCACTTCAGGCAGTTTAACGTCCCCCATGTATTTAAGCACAGCCCTCTTTTTCTCCTTGTCTACCGAGATGACTGAATAACGTTTATTATCGCTACTGATGTATTCATCCTTTACCAACACTTCCCTAGCCATCAGGGTAAGCTCTTTGCCTGTGTCATCCAGCAGGGTATAATATCCACGTTCCTTCTCAAACCAATCATCGGCATATACATCAGTGGAAACGTAGTGGCTCACGGCAATGGCAATCAAAAAGCAAAAAACGATAGCCCGGCTTACCTTTTTACTCATTCTTGTCACCTCCCGTATTGCTGCCGTCATCCCCGCCCTTTCTCATAAAAGAGCCATCCTGATAGACCATAGCCTTTTTTGCCGTTCCACCCTGCAGCTTTTCCCTGAACTCCCCTACCACCTCTGCCAGCAACACTGCCAGCAATCCCGCTATCACTACTGCATCCACTGCTCCTGCACCGCCCAAACGAAGCTTGGTAGGGATACCCCTCAATATGTTTTCGATCCACTGGCCCAAATCTGCCAGAAGTACCCCCAACACACCGGCTATAAATGATGCCCGGCGCGAACGTCCGAACAGGTAGCCTATGATCCCCGCTATAATCCCATAAACATAATTTGGGTCGATCATGATGGTCTCAGGCTCTGAAGGCATATAACGTCCGGCAAGGTACACCCCCAAAGCTGAGAGTACAGCCGCCACAACCGCCCTGATTCTTTCCATCCCTGTACCCGCTTTTGCGAACAGATATATTACCAGTATAAGCGGGACAATAGCCCCGCCGATATTTATATAAACATTTCTTCCCAGAGGTATGTCAGGAATGAGGCTGCCTACAAATATGGCCACCATAAACAAGACAGCTGCTTTGTCGCTCAAGCGCATCCTGTCCAGCATGCGCTGTCCAACGCCGAACAGAACTAAAATGGTCGCTACTATAAGGAGTGTGAGTCCCAAAGGCATTGTACCCCACCTTTCATCTAATTTTGATTTCCATTTTATATTTCCCTGGGTACAAGCCTTCTATTCTTCAACAAACCATACCACACAGAAGCCACAAGCAGAAAGCGTAACATTCAAAAATCACAATGCTCACTTTAAATATATTGTACCTAACTTGCCCAACTTAAATCCCAGTATATAGAATGTAATCCCCAAAAACAGAGAACACGAGATATAAACGAAAGCATTCATCTTCTTGTCCTTCTCAAAGAGAACAAACCCCTCATACATGAATGTGGAAAAAGTTGTATAAGCGCCCAAAAAACCATCAACCAAAAACAGATATGCATGTCGAGCCGGATCTAAGCTGCTCACAATTCCCAGCAAAAACGCCCCGGTGATATTTATTAGAAAAGTCCCTATTGGGAAAGCTGTGCCAAACCTCTTTGATATAAGTTTGCCCAATACAAATCTCGTTATACTGCCCAAAGCTCCGCCTATACCAATCAAAACCCACGTCATTTGCCTCATCCTTTCTACATCCTTTATTTGTCTTCTTCAAAAATGTCAGCTCCATGTCTTTTAATCATCACAGTTTTAATCCTTCCTGCTAAATAAACGCCAAAATAAGCCGCACTAAATCCTAACGCTGCTGAAATAACGATATAAAACAGGGCTATATTGTAAAATCCGCGACGCACAAGCTCTACTGCCTCTTTACATAGCGTCGAAAAAGTCGTAAAAGCCCCTAAGAATCCTGTAGTGATACCCAAATGGACATGTTCATCAACCTCACAGAACTCAAGAACAACAGTTAAAATAAAGGCCAACATAAAACTGCCAACAACATTGATTGAAAGCGTATTTATAGGTATATTTTTGTAGACACCTATTTGTACAGCCTTTATAGCAACCCTCAAGACAGCTCCCACGCTTCCTCCAATGCCGATGAATATATATTTCTTCATTTTAGTTTACCTCCATTGCGCTCTCGAAAAGTTTGAAAGCTTTATTTTAGCGTGTTTGCAGGTTCGATGTTGAAAATTCCGGGAAGTTGCCATACAAAATCAATTGTGCCTATGTTGCTCGGCTACTTTTTTATTCCAGGTATGCCAACCCATTTCTCCACAGCCCTTATCCATGCCACTTTTTCCTCATCGCTTTTGGGCTCGTTGACAAACCTATAATCCGATTTTCTCTTAATCTCATTTAAAAGGTTTAAAAGCTTTTTATATTTATCAAGTTGAACAGCCATAATTTCCTTAACAGCACTTCTAATCCTGCAATGCTCCAAAAGCTTAAACATATGAGGTACACACAAAAATCCCTCGGTTTTAAACTTCTCTTTAAACTCCCTGTCCTTTTCCATATACTCTACAAAAGACAATATATACTCTTTCTCCCAATCCCTGACCATACTACAAATAGGACAATCACTATTTGAAACAAAGTAATCTTTAAAGCGTTTAAGGGACTTTCTATTCTCCTTCTTAATGCCGAAGAAATTTTCGACGCCTTGGTAAAACTTCACTTCCTTCAAAAATACATCTATTTCATGTATTAAAGAAACGATAAGGTCGCTGTAAATAATGGCATGGGCGAGAGGATCACCAAAGCTCTGCAGTTTCCAGGCATGATAATTGCAATAGCCTTTTGAGTCATTAATATCCTTTCTTATTTTAATATCGTTGACGCTTTCGTACAGCAGGGCATCTATAAAATTGTCAACGTTTCTATTGATTAGAACGCATATAGGGCATGCATCATCCTTTAAACTATCCTTTAACTCGTAATACACCATATCCATAGCTCTTACCCTCACCTCCAAACAAAAAAACTCCTACAAATAACTTCTTGTTATTTGTAGGAGTTATCAGCGCTTTTGCGCATTTTAGGGCGAACTCCATCGCCCATTATTCAATTTTAGCCATATTATAACACACCTTATCTGACAAAGCAATAGCCACACAAATCAGTAGGGCTTGCATATAATTTCGTGTATCCTGGTCTCAAGGATGCTGCTGGCGTGAGATGGCGTAATTATCACGGCGGTGTCAGCACCCTCGCTGGTACCACCCACCGCAATCACAGGTTGGCCATACGGTATCAAACCGGCATCCAGTGCCATCACCGAAATCTCTACGCATACCTTTACCCCCTGACCAAACATCCTCAAGGTATGCGCCATAATCTCCACAGGATATGTACCGCCAAACTTCCTGCTCAAGCCCCTTTCTGCCCCACTGAGCACATGGGTAGTGGTGAGAACCTTAATGCCAGATGCTATAAGCTGCTGGCGCACCTCCTCAGGCATCTCATTCTTGCCCTTTTCACTAAATCCGTTCACGTGCGTTACGCACACAACTTCCAGGTCACTCGCATCTTTAAAGAAACTGGCGGTATATCCTGAGCAGGATGCCACCACTATATGGCGTATTCCCCTTTCCCTTGCGGTTTTTAACGCCAGTTCCACCGTCTTTTGTGTATTATGCTTGCCTTCGGATTCAAAATACATCGTTCATCACCCTCCTTGCTCATTACCCTTAAATCGTCATGAAATAATGTGATGACGCAAAACTTCATGCAATTTATACTTTTCATTCTCTCTAGCTTCTTTAAAGCAACCCGTCTGCATCGTTTTTTGCACTTACCAGAATTTTAAACTGATTCCATGGATAACAATCGGGCGGAAAACTTTTAAAGACCATGTCCTCTTTTAAAGTAGGGTGAACCAGCTTAATTGCTGTAGACCACAAGGCAAGCTGCTGACCTGGCTTATTTACTCCTTTGCCGTATTTTTGGTCGCCATACAGAGGAAAGCCCTCAAAGGAGAACTGTGCCCTTATCTGATGTGGCCGCCCGGTGAGCAAGTCTATCTTGATCAGGCTCAAAACATCGGCTTTGTTTGAGGCATTCAGGCTTTCCAGCACCTCATATTCCAGTACAGCTTCCTTTGCGCCTTCCCTTGGAGCAACAAAGCAGCGTACCATATTGGTGGCGTTGTCCTTATAGAGATAATGCTTAAGCCTCCCACTCTCTGGTGGTTTCCCCCGCACCACAGCAAGATAAACCTTCCCAAAAGTCCCCTTGCGCACCTGGTCGGACAACCTGGATGCGGCCTTGGAAGTCCTGGCAAACACCATTACTCCCCCTACAGGGCGATCCAGGCGGTGAACCAGACCTAGATAGACGTTACCAGGCTTGTTGTACTTCTCCTTTATGTACTGCTTGAGTATCGACAGAAGGTCGGCATCGCCGGTGGCATCCCCCTGCGTCAGCATGTTTACCGGCTTTTCCACCACCAAAAGGTGGTTGTCCTCGTATAAAATCTTCACATCGCTATTAATCTTCATTTTCACCCAATCCCTTTTTATCTTCAATCACAGCCGCTGCTTAGTTGACACGTTGCTCCCGTTATTACAGCTTTACACGATCAATTACTTTGCCTCCATACAGCTTATATACACCTTCCTGCGTCTGGGACCATCGAACTCGCAGAAGTACACCCCCTGCCATGTCCCCAGCACCAGTCTGCCCTCCGAAATGATAATGTGGCAGCTTGAACCCATGCATGAAGCTTTTATATGGGCATGGGAATTTCCCTCCACATGCCTGTAATCGCCACGCACCGGAAACGCCTTATCCAATGCCTTTATGATGTCGTGTACCACGTCAGGATCGGCGTTTTCGTTTATGGTTATCCCGGCGGTGGTGTGAGGACAAAATACTACTGCCACGCCATTTCGAATACCGCTATCCCTTACAGCACGCTCCACCAGGTGTGTTATATCTACAAATTCTTCAGGTTTGCTGGTAGAGATGGAATACTCAACTAGATGTCCCACTTTAACACACCTCACAATTTGATTTTTTAAGATATATCCCCTCAACGCCTATAAAATGACATCAATGAAACATCAGAAACAACATCCCCACAACCACAACATCCGCAGTTTTCTCTTTCCCCTCAATTAATCATTCATTATCTCCTACCATTAGACTCTACCACTTTTTTCGTTTTATTTCAACAAGCAAGAAAACCCCCTTTAAAGGGGGTTTTCTTAAGGTCATTTGTTTTCAGGCTTATAAATCAGCGCTTCCTCATCAATGTAGAGCTCACAAGGCATTGGCTTGTTTTCAAGTTTTCCTGTCCCGCCAAGTAGTTCTATCCTGTACATAGAAGACCTGTACCAGTTGAGCCGGGGTTTCACCTGTACGAACGAATAGTCGTCCCTTATGCTCTCCAGCAGGTAGTCCCAGTTGACGTAATGGTTGAACTCGTGAATTATGTCGGTAATGGCCACATCAAACTTGCTAACCAGCAATTGTTGGAAGAGGTTCCATTTCTTCAGAGAAGACTCGGTACGCGTCAAGCCAAAATATCCTGCGCAACCCTCACCGCGAAGCCCTGTAAGCCCTCTGGTCATACATACTTCAAGTGCCTCCAGAGTCTCTGGTGGGTCAGTGTTAAATGTATCGAAACGCCCCACATACTGTTCGGGAAGCTTGTCCCTGAAATCATACTTCTCAGCTTTAACAGGCAGGCCCAACTCTCTAGCCTTCCTATTGATGTATTCGACCAACCTGTCATCAATCTCCAGAACCACCACTTCTTCCGGCAACCCCGACAGCCCTGCAGCAATGCTGAGCAGGTCGTCATCTCCTAAAACCAGCAGCTTTTTCCCCTCCAGGTCACCTCTCTCAGCAATCAGGGCTATCCTGCTTACAACTGTCCGAGTGGTGATATACCCCTGGTCGTAATCCAAGATGGCTTCGGGCCTGTCAACAGTCACCTCATCAAACCTTTTAGTAAGTTCATTTAAGTCCTCTCTCCAAATTCCTCGCCCCTCACAGGTGGGACACGTATAATCCTTATGGGCAAATATTTTATGATCGCTCAAAAATTTTTTACCTTCTGGAGTTAAGGTTATATCCCCATCTTTCCCAATATCCACCAAACCCCGGCTTCTCATATCCTCTACTATCTCTGCAACCACGCTAAATGGCTTTTGTGACGTACAAACGATTTCCCAAAAATGAGAAGTCCTAGCCAATCCCGACATCACCTTTTCGACATCCCGCGCAGTGGTTTCAACCTTCGTCTTCTGATAAACCCGCTCCGCTATCCGTTGAACGTCCACGCAATCACCTCCTTTAAGACTTAAAAAAGGACCCTGCTTCACACAAGGCCCACAAATATCAATTAAACCTGGCTTCAAACCACAACGTTAATCATTATACCCATTTCCCTTTAAGAAGTCAAGAGAGGCTGGAAAAACACCTTTTACCAGCCTCTATCAGCATACCTATCCTTTTCATCCAATTTATCGATCTCCAAACCATACATGGGTTCACCCAGGTCCTCTGACACCTCGGCCAGTATTTTCGGATCATCGTAATGTTTGACCGCCTCAACTATGGCTTTAGCCATTCTTTCGGGGTTGGAGGATTTGAATATGCCCGACCCAACAAACACCCCATCACAACCCAGTTGCATCATGAGGGCTGCATCAGCAGGGGTGGCTATTCCACCAGCAGCAAAGTTTAGTACCGGCAGCCTTCCATTCCGTGCCACATACTCCACCAGGTGATAGGGAGCTCCCATTTCCTTGGCCGCTATCATCAGTTCCTCATCAGACATGCCCTGTAGGCTCCTTATCTCGGCCATAATGGTCCTCACGTGGCGTACCGCTTCTACCACGTTCCCGGTACCGGCTTCGCCTTTGGTCCTTATCATGGATGCGCCTTCACCAATCCTCCTTAACGCCTCTCCTAAATTTCGCGCACCACACACAAAAGGCACCTTAAAAGGCTTTTTATCAATGTGGTACCTGTCATCAGCCGGCGTTAAAACCTCGCTCTCGTCGATATAGTCTATACCTATGGCCTCCAATATTTGTGCCTCCACAAAATGCCCTATCCTCACCTTTGCCATAACGGGTATAGACACCGCCGCCTTTATTTCTTTGATCAACTTAGGGTCGGACATCCGGGCCACGCCGCCATACCGCCTTATATCAGCCGGTACCCTTTCCAGAGCCATCACAGCAACTGCCCCGGCTTTTTCAGCAATAACAGCCTGCTCTGGCGTTACCACATCCATTATTACCCCACCCTTTAGCCTCTCGTTCAGCTCTTTGTTTTTCTCAAAAACTTGTTCCATAATAACTCCTCCTCCATACAAAATTTTTATCATGGCAGATGCAATATTGTTGCGATACAATTATTATTGTTATATAATTGTATTGTTAGTGTTATTAATAACATAATAATCGTTGTGATGTCAATATGCGAGGTACAAAAAATTCAGGAAAAGAAAGGAGAAACAATCCTATGGATAAGAAAATGTCGATATACCTTGACAACAATCTTTCCACACCCTTGTATATCCAGCTTTTTATTCAGCTCAAAAACCTGATTGTAGAAGGGGTTTTTCAGCCAAACGAAAAGCTCCCTCCTATAAGAAAGCTGGCCCAACAACTGGGAGTCAATACCATAACGGTGGTAAACGCATACAAAAAGCTTGAAAGCGAGGGATTGGCATACTCTATAGTCGGCAGCGGAACATATGTCGCTTCTTTTAACCGGCACGAACAGCCATTACCCCATTTACAGGAATCCGAACACTTACGGATGATGGAAAAAGGACAAGTTCAGGTGGGTGAAGATACCATAAACCTTGCTAGTACTACACCCACGCCTGATTTGTTTCCCGTAGACAGTTTTAAAATACTTATCAATAAGGTATTGGATAGGGACAAAGGCGAAGCCTTTGGTTACCATCAGATTCAGGGCTATCAACCCTTAAGGGAGTCAATATGCAATTATCTGAAAACTTTTTCAATAGATGTTTTAACGGATGACGTGCATGTAATATCGGGGGCACAACAGGGAATAGATATCATCTCAAAAGCCCTTATCGAATACGGTGACTGCGTGTTTGTGGAAAGCCCAACTTATAGAGGTGCGCTTGAGGCTTTCAAGTCTAGAGGAGCTAAAATAATCGAAATACCTATGCAAGAAGATGGCATAGACCTGGATACTCTGAAAAATGCGCTATCCACATACCATCCCAAGTTCATATACGTGATGCCCTATTTTCAAAATCCAACGGGTTATTCCTATTCGCACGCCAAAAAAATAGGAATACTCAAAATCGCAAGGGAACACAAAACCTTCATCGTAGAAGATGATTCTCTAAGCGAACTGTCGTTTACCGATGAGCGACCCCTGCCCTTAAAAGCGCTTGACAAGCACCAAACCGTCATATACATCAAGAGCTTTTCCAAGATATTCATGCCTGGCTTAAGGTTGGGATTTATGATAGTGCCTGAAACCTTACGCGGCAGAGTTATTTCAGCCAAACACACATCGGACATCTCAACATCCGGCCTCATACAGCGGACGTTTGACCTGTACCTCAGGGAGAATATATGGTTGGACCATATAAAATATATGAAAGAAGAGTACAAAAGAAGATACGAAATATTCCTACAGGCTGTAGAAAAAAGCTTCCCGAAAAACGTGAAGTATAAAGCCCCGGACGGAGGACTGCATATATGGTTTGAACTTCCCCCCGGATACAGCGACCAAGAGCTGTATGCCCGTTGCCTCAAAAAAGGGGTGCTCATCACACCAGGCTCCCTGTTCTACCATCAAAATCATGATATACGCCATTTCAGGCTGAGCTTTGCCGCAGTAAACTCCGAAAAAATACAAGCCGGTGTAAAAACAGTAGGGAAGGTCCTTTACGAATATCTAGGAGAAAATGTGTCTTCAGAATTACACACTAAGGAATACAGTCCCTTATTGTAATGCGTGCATATTTCGTTTTCTGCTTGAACACTACTTTTATTTTTTGTTTTAAATCTTGTCATCACCGTCACTGTGCCATCCCTTTTAACGCATGCAGGTCCTTGATCTTTATTGAAGCGCGATGGAAATCTATTATTCCCTCATCCCGCATATTACACATCTCCCTTGACAGGGAAGGCCGCGACACGTTCAAAAAATCTGCTAGTTCGTTGCGATTCATAGGCAACATAAACGTGGTCTTTCCTGTCTTTTTATACTGTTCTAGCAAATAAGTGCTTATCTTGCCGCGTATGCTCTTTATGGACAGATACTCCACCTTTCTGCTCAATGCGATGGCACGTTCAGACACCATCATAAGCATATTTTCTATAAGCCTCCTGTGCCACGGGCACACATGCCTACACTCGCCAACAATCTTGTCGCGACTTATGAAAAGCGCCTTGCAGGGCTGCTGCGCCTCAACGGTGACAGGCCACTGGGACTCCGAGGAAAAGGCTACAATCTCGCCAAACACATCCCCCGGCCCAAGAAGTACCATTATCACCCTAGTGCCAGCCATATTTTCTTTATAGGCGGCTGCTTCCCCCTCCAGCATAATGCCTAGACCATGGAACTTTTCACCGGCCATGGCCAAGCAATTGCCCTTATCATATGCCTTCACCTTTGGTTCAAGACACTTAAGCATCAAGATGATTTCATCCTTCTCAAAGCCTTTAAACAACTCAGCCTTTGAAAGCACTTCTACGTATCTTTCAAGCTCCATATGACCACCCTTTAATTTTTCGTAACATCAGATACCGACATGACAATTGTAATTATAATATAATAACCGCAGCAGGACAACAGAGTAAAAAGCCAACGCCATGAATTTTATAGCAGATCATAACGTTGGCCATAGCGATTACAAACAAAGACGGTTGCGGGATAAACTCATAATTGTCCCGGTACAAGACTGTATTTAGAAAGGAGGTAGAAAGCCGTGATAAGGAAGATCGTAAAAATTGACCAGGAAAAGTGCAACGGGTGTGGGCTGTGCATAGACGCCTGTCACGAGGGCGCTCTGCAGCTTATAAACGGCAAAGCCACCCTGGTATCGGAGTCATACTGCGACGGGCTGGGTGCATGCCTGCCTGAATGTCCCATGGGAGCCATCTCCATCGAGGAGCGCGAGGCGCAACCTTTTGATGAAGAAGCGGTCAAACAGCATATGATGCAAAGAAGGGAAGAAACGCTGCCGTGTGGTTGCCCGGGAACACAGGTTAGGTCAATGGAAAGGTCTGTAAATAGCCCGACACAGCAACAGAGCCAACCACCGGTTGAGTCACAGCTGCGCCAGTGGCCGTGCCAGATCAGGCTGGTACCACCAAATGCACCGTATTTCCGCAATGCCAGTTTGCTGGTAGCAGCCGACTGCACCGCATATGCCTATGCCAACATTCACCAGGACTTCATGCGCAACAAAGTCACCATCATCGGGTGTCCCAAGCTAGATGACGTGGACTATTCGGATAAGCTGACCGACATATTGAAATACAACGATATAAAAAGCATTACAGTGCTCAAGATGGAGGTTCCCTGCTGCAGTGGCCTTGCATATGCGGTGAGAGATGCCCTTGCAAGGAGCAGCAAGATGATCCCCTGGCGCGTGGTCACCATTTCGATAGACGGAAAGGTCATCGAAGACTGATTGAAACCAGAATGATGATAACTGACTAAAACTGGTATAGAACGATTATTGAGGATGATTTTTAGTGAAGAGATTTAGAATATGACCGATAAATTTTCAAGGAGGTTGGTACATTTATGAATATGTTTTGTAATCAATGCCAGGAGGCTGCAAAGGGTGTAGGATGCACGTTAAGAGGTGTGTGCGGCAAGACCGACGATGTGGCAAATCTGCAGGACCTCTTAATCTATGTGCTAAAAGGAATATCCGTATATACCATAAAATTGAAAGAGGCAGGCATTAAGACTCCTGAAGCCGATAAATTCATTATTGAAAGCCTGTTTTCCACCATTACAAACGTGAATTTCGATAAGGAATACTTTGTAAATAAAATAACCCAGGCTCTCAACCTCAGGGACCAACTCAAAGAACAGGCTTTAAACATTGGCATAAAGCTAGATGAAAACTTACCAGATGCTGCCATTTGGGAAGGTAAAACCCTGATCGACTTTGAGACAAAAGCTACAACCGTGGGCCTCATGTCGGAAGAAAACGAGGATATACGTTCCTTAAAGTCGCTGGTACTGTATGGTATCAAGGGTATGGCAGCCTATGCATACCATGCTAGAGTCCTGGGGTACGAAGATGCTGAAGTGAACGCCTTTATGCAGAAAGCGCTGGCTGCACTCCCTGACAGCAGCCTAACAGCCGACGAACTTGTGGCACTGGCCATGGAAGCCGGCAAGTATGGGGTTCAGGTTATGGCACTTCTAGACAAGGCCAATACGTCTACCTACGGACATCCCGAAATCACAAGGGTGAACATCGGTGTGAGAAACAATCCCGGTATACTGATAAGCGGCCATGACTTGAAAGATCTTGAGGAGCTGCTCAAGCAGACACAAGGGACTGGCGTGGACGTCTATACCCACGGCGAGATGCTCCCAGCACATTACTACCCGGCATTCAAGAAGTATGAACACTTCGTTGGTAACTACGGAAACGCCTGGTGGAAACAGGACAAGGAGTTTGAGAGCTTCAATGGGCCCATCCTGATGACCACCAACTGCTTGATACCGCCTAAGGACTCCTATAAGGACAGGCTGTACACCACCGGAGTAGTAGGCTATCCTGGAGTCAAGCACATCCCGGTTCGTGAGGACGGTACAAAAGACTTCTCCGAGATAATCGAACACGCCAAAAGATGTGCACCGCCCACACAGATCGAAACGGGAGAGGTCATAGGAGGGTTTGCACACAACACAGTGCTCAGCCTGGCCGACAAAGTAGTTGAAGCTATAAAAGCAGGCAAGATTAAGAAATTCTTTGTGATGGCAGGATGCGACGGCCGAATGAAGAGCAGGGAATATTACACCGAATTTGCCAAGAAACTACCACATGACACCGTCATACTGACAGCAGGATGTGCAAAATACAGATACAACAAGCTGAACCTTGGGGACATAGACGGCATACCAAGGGTACTGGATGCAGGGCAGTGCAATGATTCCTATTCCCTGGCCGTAATCGCTCTCAAGCTCAAAGAAGCCTTCGGCCTGGAGGATGTAAATGAGTTGCCTATAGCTTACAACATTGCATGGTACGAACAGAAAGCAGTCATAGTACTGCTTGCGCTGCTGTACCTGGGCGTTAAAAACATCCATTTGGGGCCGACGCTGCCGGCATTCCTGTCGCCCAACGTTGCCAAGGTATTGGTCGAAAAATTCGGCATTGGCGGCATAACCAATGCAGATGATGATATAAAGATGTTTATGGGAAAATGAATTTAAAATCTGTTTCCAATGGCCAATAAATAGAGCCAAAAAGGGGCTGAATAAACGTTTTATTCGGCCCCTTTTTTGTCGTAATCTGGATCCACTGTGGCTTTCTCAATCCAAGCCACTCACTTATGGCAAATATGAATGCATTCCACCCAAAATACTCTATGCATGGCTAAATCTTTAGGATTCATATTCGATAAACGGATCAGGTATCACCAGCCACTGGGCCGTTGCATCCGAAACGCCTGCATAAAGTACAGCAGTCCCATCCTCCTGGCGTACCAAACCACCGCTGAACACCACGTCGTACAGGTCATTTCGTTTTGCCGGAGAGGGTAAAAAGTCATCCCTACAAGCCACAATCTTCAAAGGCGAATGAGTCATAGACTCTGGGTCAAACGCAAACACCATCGGATAATAGTGGCGATTGCCCTCCTCGTCAAAGCGAGCAATATGGCCTAACACACCTAAAAGTCCATTTTTCAGAACATGTACTTCATTTACGCCGCCCCACTCCTGATCTATGAAATGGGAATGGTAAACAGTAGCCTTGTTGATGTTGTCTTCATTCAGCTCATCCAGCGAGTTAAGAGTTATATACCCTATCTTCCCTCTGCCTCCTATCTCTCCTTGTGGACGGGTAAACACCGCTATCTTGCCATCTTTTAGACCCACAACCCTTATATCCTTCATGCCGTTAGGACCACGAGCAAATAGCTTCATATCACTAAAATTTTTTCCTCTGAAAAACAGCGTTCTCCAGCAAATGATCTGGTTTTCGTTCATGGGATTTGTATCGATCTGTACACCGCCGAATATGACCTCTTCTCCTACCCTGGTCAGAAACGGATCCTGAAAGCGCAAGAACTCCGGCGCTACAGGCGACCTCACCCACTTGCCATTGTTTTCAACAAACAGCCATACCTTGGACAGCTCATCATGCCTGTTTTCCACACGTCCTGCCATATATTTCCCGGATTCATGAATAAAGGGCGCTGTAATATTGTATATATCCTTCTTGGTTTTGGTAGCAAACTTCACCATACCAGCCTTTATGGGTCGGCGGCTTTTGTCTTGAATGTATTCCTCGTAAAGCTCTACAGAGGGACGGGCAGTTTTGGCAGGCTCAAACATCTATCATACCACTCCTATTCTATAAATTCTTAAAATGGCAGATATAACCTAAAAACTTTGTGCCCTCAATCCTCTTCCGTATAAACCACCACAACCCCATCCACTGTCTTAAGCTCCTTCATCAATTCCTCTCGTTTCATACCCCGAGGAAGCATTACATAAAACTTGGTCTGAACCCACGGCTCGTCGGTAGGCTCCATTTTTATATCCCTTATCTGGACATTTAAGCGCCCCATGCGTTCGGTCACTTTCGCAATCTGACCTGGCACATTCCGCATATCAAGTTCAATCTCTTCTACTTTCGATTTATTTTTGAGAAATCGTTCCATTTTTTTGAGCAATATCAAGGTGATATAGGCAAGCACCGCAACGAGTATGGACAATTCGTACAAGCCGGCCCCCACCGCCAAGCCAATACACGCCACAACCCACAGGCTGGCAGCAGTGGTGAGCCCGCGCACCCTGGTCTTATCCTTGAGTATGGTACCGGCCCCTAAAAAGCCGATGCCGCTTATGACCTGTGCACCCAAGCGTGCCGGATCCAGGTTGACCATGCCGTGGTACAACCTGAAGAGATGGATCGACGTAACCATCACCAGCGTAGAACCCATACAAACAAGGGTATGAGTCCGAAATCCAGCAGGTCTGTTTGTGATCTCTCTCTCAAGCCCCACAAGCCCCCCAAGTAACATGGCCAACACAAGCTTAAATACATCCTCCCAAAACACGCTTTAGCCACACCTCCCTTTCAAGCTGCCCCATTCCCAACAGTCGGTATTTGGGACAGCCTAAGGAAAACCGGAATACAACTTACACATGGCTCTTTAAAAACTCAACCGTCTTCTCAATTACCTCCTGTTCCCATTCCCATTTATTAAACGTGTGATCGGCTCCTTCTATCACATGTAGTTTAGCTCTATCTCCGTAAACTTCCAGATATCTGTAGGATGTCTTTAGAGGTACGGCCTCATCCCTGTCTCCGTGCAAAATCAATACTCGTTTATCATAAGGAGCAGCTACGCTAAATATATCAAGTGACAATACATCCTCTATAAACCCTTTGCCTACAAGGTTACCACCCAGGTCAAAATACTCCATAGAGCCTATATTCACCCCGGCTGCTTGGATCTGTTTTATCCTCTCTTGAATGAGCTGGCCCATATTGCCAGCCGGAGCCCACAGACAAAGGGCCGCAATATCTTGCGGATGTCGCCCTGCCAGCATGCTGGCCACTGCACCACCCATGCTCAAACCCACTGCAAAAATTTTGTCTTTGTCCACAAACTCCAGGCTTTTAGCATAATTTAAAATGGCTTCTGCATCGTCAAGTTCTCCCGAAAGCGTCATATCCTTAAACTCGCCATCGCTTTCTCCGCTTCCTAGAAAATCAAACCTCAAACTGGCAATACCCGCCTGCTCCAGCCGCCTGGACAGCTTGACAAATATAAAGTGAGGTTCCATCTTGTTACCGGTAAAACCGTGGAAGATCAGAGCCATAGGAAGTTTCCCTGTCACATTATCGGGCTTGTGCAACATCCCCCTTAATGTCATACCATTTTTATGTAATTCAACAGCCTTTTGCATAAAAACTACCTCCCTATAATTTGTTTTGTTAATCCTTGAAACAACTCTCCGTTTACCAAACAATAACATCTGGTTTATTAAAAAGTATACTATATTTGCCCGGTTAATTACTACAATTTGGTTGCATTTTTATTTTATCATTTTATCATACAATTTTCCAGGTAAAAAACGTCAAAATAAGTAAGGGACAGGGCCATGCAGCCCTATCCCTTACTTGGGCTGTATCCTGTTAAGCAGCTCATTAATCTCCTTAACGAAACCAGACAGCGGCCTACCTCGCCCTATGTCCTTGAAAATGTCCCGTATACGGCTCACCAGGTCAGGGTCAGCAGTAACAGCAACTCTCCTAATCCTAGTATCAGTCTTTTTGACCATCTGATCGATCTTTTTCTTTATCTCGTCGGTCATTTTGCCCTTGTACTGCTCGCTAAACTGCACACCTATAATTGCGGTATTACCACTTATGACACAAGTAGCCGACTCAATCTCTTTAAGGTCAGCCACATTATCAGCAATGCGGCGTGCCCTGTTCACATACTGCCTGTTATCAACCCTTGTAGGTGTGACATTAGGCGCAGGCGGAGTAGTAGGCGTCCTAGGTGGTGCAGTCCAGCGGGTTGTGCGTGGCACATTCTGAGCGTTTGGCCGCGGCGCAGTCCTTTGAGTGCATGAAACAGAAAACATTAAAACCAGTAACGCACAGGCAAACAAAACAAGGGATCTTATCAATTTCATGTTTATCGCCTCCTTGTTTTTAGTTTGCCTGCTATACTGGTTTTTATTTGATGAAATATAATGCAAACCTGTATAAAGCTGTTATATGCCGTATTTTTCTAATGAAGGCTTAAATACACCAAAATCAGCCTTCTTCATTTACTTACCGTACTTTCACTTATCATTTAAAAGTTTTTTTAAATTTTGTTCATAAGGAGGATAGACAATTCCAACATCAGTAATTATAGCGGTTACATATTGATTTGGCGTTACATCAAAAGCCGGGTTGGCCACCTTTACCCCCTGAGGCGCAATACGTATCCCCCCTATATGAGTAACCTCTCGTTCATCCCTTTCTTCAATAGGTATATCCTCACCACTTTTTAGCGAAAGGTCAAAGGTAGATACCGGAGCTGCCACATAAAACGGGATCCGGTTTTCTTTTGCCAACACCGCTAGGGTATAGGTGCCTATCTTATTTGCCACATCCCCATTGGCGGCAATTCTATCGGCACCAACGATGACAGCCGATATAACACCTTTCTTCATAAAATACCCCGCCATGCTATCGGTGATCAAGGTAACCGGTATGCCTTCCTCCATAAGTTCCCAGGCAGTCAGCCTTGCTCCCTGTAGATAGGGACGAGTCTCGTCGGCATATACCGAAATCTTTTTGCCCGCCTCGTGGGCCGCCCGTATAACTCCCAGTGCAGTACCATAGCCTACAGTAGCCAGAGCTCCGGCATTGCAGTGTGTCAGCACCACATCGCCATCTTTCAAAAGCTGCTGACCAAAACGGCCTATCCTGCGGTTTGTCTCAACATCCTCCTGTGCCATTTTGTCAGCCTCTTTAAGCAGCATATCCTTGATGTCCCCAACCGGCCTGTACCTGTTATCATAAGCCACCTTCAGCATCCGCTCTATGGCCCAGAAAAGGTTGACAGCCGTGGGACGCGTATTTTTAAGCACCTGCGCTACCGCTTCAACGTGTTTTAAAAACCCTTCCACATAATTCCCTTTATATTCTGCAGCGCCCAAAACTATGCCATAAGCCGCCGAAACTCCGATAGCAGGCGCTCCTCGTACAATCATCTCCTTTATGGCTTTCGCCACATCCTGATACGTGAAACACTCTACGTATTTTTTTTCATGTGGAAGAATAGTTTGATCAAGAAGGTACAGTCTATCGTTTTTCCATTCAATAGGCCTGATGGTTGTTCCCTCCTTGTTCTTGTTATCTTCACCTTTTCTTACTGACACGTGGAGGCTCAATCTCTTGGTACAATAGCTTTTATCATATTCCCTGTCTGGAAACCATGAAATAACTTTTTCATCTGATTGCACTCATGAGCAAGCTATAACAACAAGGCAATATCTGGATGGAGCATTACAGGTCTTCTCATTAAAAGACTAAATCACTTGCAGCAGTCACACTCGACGTTTACGTCCATCTTCTCAATCATGGCCATTATGAGGTTCCTCACCTTATCGTTATTTTCCTTAAAGACCCTAAAGACCTCTTCTTCGGTCACAGGAGCTATATCGTCGCGCCCTTCAAGCCCTGCATCATAATCGGTAATTAGGGCAATGTTTACATAACACATGCCCAGTTCCCGTGCCAAAATCACCTCTGGATACTGGGTCATGTTTATGACTTCCCAGCCCATGCTGCTGAACCAACGGCTTTCCGCCTTAGTAGAAAACCTTGGCCCCTGTATTACCACCACCGTACCCCCATCGTGGATGGTTATACCCTGTTCCCTACCGGTCTCTACCGCCAGCTTGCGCAACCTGTGGCAATAAGGGTATGCCGCGCTTACATGCCTCACCACTGGCCCTTCAAAAAACGTATCCTCCCTGCCCCATGTCCTGTCAACAAACTGGTCGCACACCACGAAATCACCGGGTTTGATGTGGGGCTGTAAGCTCCCCGATGCAGTTGGTGCAATGATCTGCTTGACCCCCAATTCTTTCATAGCATACAGATTTGCCCTGTAAGGGATCTTGTGTGGCGGATATCTGTGGTCCTTTCCATGCCGTGGAAGAAAGGCTACACGTTTGTCCCCTATCCTAACCACGGCAATCTTATCGCTGGGCGCCCCGTAAGGAGTGGGAACCGTTATTTCCTCCACATCCTCTAAAAAGGAATAAAATCCCGAACCACCGAATACTCCTATATCAGCCCTGTGTTCCATAGCACTGCGGCACAAAACCTCCAACCTGTGCCTGCCTGTGCTTCCTGCACATCACCACCATAGCCGTGTCAAGTTGAAAAAACATATCCAACGCTCACAAGCCATAATGGCATCATCCTGCACAGCACAGGTTGGAAGATAAAACGCCTTCCTCCTTCCTTTTAAAATGTCAAATTCCGTTCTCTCTACCATTCATCGCAAAACTTGCTTTAAGAAAACACTTTTGCTTTAAACCAATCTCACATACAAAACAGCACAAAGCTTAAAAACTTTCGGATACCTCTAAAGTTCCGCCTTGACTGTTTGCAGCCAAGCACGGGCAATGAGCGCATGTCCCGCCCGAGAGGGATGAACCCCATCAGGTGCCCAAAACTCCGGTTCGCGTTTTGCGGCAGCTGAGGCGAAAATACCATCCAAGGGGACGTACAATGCACCAAACTCCCTGGCCAGCTCCCGTACAACGTGGATTTTGGGGTCCAGGTCCTCCCGCCACATCTTGCGGTCTTCCGGCACAGGCAGAACAAAAGGCTCGCATATAATAATTTTGGCATGCAACTTTTCGCAAACCTCAGTCAAGATCCTTCTGTATCCCGCTGCGAACACTTCTACTGGTGTGGGGTCATTGCTGTCATACCTGCGCCAGCAGTCATTTATGCCTATCAATATGGACACCCAGGAAGGATTAAGGTCTATGCAGTCACGCTGCCAACGCTCTACAAGGTCCCTTACGCGGTTACCACTTATCCCCCTGTTGATAAACCTCACCCTTTTTTCGGGATAAACGGCGTTGAACCAGGCCGCTATCATACTCGCATAACCGTTTCCCAAGTCACCATCATCACTCCTGCTTCGTCCACAATCGGTAATGCTGTCGCCCTGAAACAATACCACTGCCCCATCCTCTATCAACGTACTCATATCAACGACCTCCCCAGTGCTTATTATTGCTCGTTCAAGCACAATTATATAAGCATTTCTACTCCGCTGTACATAAAGTACAACGAAAATCCAATCAAAAATAGTCCCAACGCAAAGATTATCCAGCGATACAGACGGTCGCTCAAAACCTTCTTTCCTCTGGATATCCCCACAGAAACGGCAGAGTACCATATGAGGTCTGATAGTATGTGACCCACGTAGAAGAAGGCCACTCCCCAAAATCGCAGGACATAAGCCTGACGTATCATTTCCATACCAGTGGTAGCCCACCACATTATAAAATACGGGTTGGTGATGCTGACCACCGCCCCTGCCAGTGCCAGATTTTGAACATTCAAACAACCTTTAGCGCCATCCTGTAGGGGAACAGCGTTGTGCACAGCCGACCTTACCATGTTAAAGCCCATCCACATCAAAAACGCTCCGCCCACCAGGCCTATCAGTCCCGCCACCTTGAGGTTGGCAAAAAAATCCTTCAAACCAAATGCCATAACCATAACCAGTATAAATTCAAGGACCCCATGCCCCAACACCACTACTGGTCCAGCCACTGCCCCCTTTTTAAGGCTCCCGTCAATAGTGACGCCCATCATAGGGCCCGGCATCATGGCTCCTGAAAAACCTATTATAAGCGCACTTAAAAATATCCCCCACAGGCTCATATTTATCTCATAACCCTTTCTCCCCTTATCCTTTAAAACACCATCGAAGATATTTTACCACATTTTTACCTGGTCCGCAAAAGGGAAACTTAACAAGAATTTTAAATAAAAAATAGCGTATATGTACAGACTAACAGTACAATAATCAAAAAAGGGAAGGTGATAACCTTGGCAAAGAAAAGGCGCGTCCAAAAAGATGATATGGTAAACGACATCCTGCAAGATAAAAGCGCTTACGGAGAGTTTATATCAACCTTTCATGCCTGGACAGGCTTAGAAGGAACACACAAGCGTGGAGCAGAACTCCAGGAAAAAGGCAAGACCAAATCACAACACAATGAGCCTTACGTGGCCAAAACAAAAGAAGATTGAAAATCAGAAAAGCTCAACAACAAGGCAGTATCTTCTTTAAAACCAAAAACAGTTTATCACAAGCAATAGCAAACAACGCGTAAACAGTACAAGCAAATTAGACAGAGGGGACAAATCCGCACAAAGCCTTTAACGGACACTCCTCACATGATGGCTTTTTGGCTGCGCAATAATGGTTGCCCACCGCATCAATCTGCGCATGATACTCGTTGTAAAGCATTACATCAGGCGGAATGTGATCCATGAAAAATCTTTGAAGTTGGCCGTATTTTATATCGGCATCCACCATACCCAGCCTGGAAAATATCCTTCTCGTATAGGCATCTACCACAAATATGGGTTTCTCAGCGGCGTAAAGCAATATGCTGTCGGCTGTCTCCTCGCCTATGCCGTATATCCCCAAAAGCTCCTCCCTCAAAGGCCACAAGTCCTTGGCAAAAAAGCGCTCCAGCGACCCATCATAATTCTCCACCACATGCCTGCAGAAGGCCTGGAGTTTCTTGGCTTTTGTATTGTAATACCGGGTGGGGCGTATAAGCTGGGCCAGCTCATCAAGCTGAGCCTGAGCTATGGCTACCAGGTCCAGGAGCCCACCCTGTTTTAAATTTTTTATGGCCTGTTCAACATTTCGCCACGCAACGCTCTGGGTGAGTATCGCCCCTACCACCACCTCAAACGGCGTATCGGCTGGCCACCAGTGTCTGGGCCCAAAATGTTTATACATCCTGTAATATATATCCATCAGCTTGTGATACATGAATATCGTTACCTCCAGCCAGCACTTTCAACTGCGCTGAACTCCGATTTTTATCGATTAAGTGAATTTACAAAGTCGTGCCTCAACAGGCAACAATAGGCCAATGGCCGCTACCTGCAATCCCTGTACATAACTACAATCCCTCCATACTAAAAAACCACTGCTGCCCATACACATCCACCAAGTGCATCACAGGAGCTTGGCCGCCGCGCACAGGAACCTTCAGCTCATCATTCAGGCAAGGGGTATCAAAGCTCCTCATCGACCAGCTAGCCGCTTTGAACACGCCATCCTCCAAGTAGCCAACCGCCCAGCAATCCACAAGGTCGAGAGGCCCTAAAGGCAACTCCCTTACCATATCGCTTAAGCACTCATACCCCTGGATTTGCGGCAAAGCGTATTCTTTAAGCCGCACAGCAACATGGTGATCGTGCAGCCTGACGCACTCCACATCAATTTTTGGGGTCACTCTATATCCCATAACATTCTCGAAACGCTGGTAGTGATGAAAAAGCACCTTTACTCCTCTCTTTGACACTTCCCCTGACATTCCACCGGTATCTCCATATTTATTCTCGCTTACAATGGCACTGCAACCATCCTGGCCCACACTGACTGACCCAACATGAGCCATCAAATGCTCGGCGCCCTCACCGTTATTACACCACCGTTGTGCCTTCAAACCGTCTTCACCATAAAGGCAGTTCAGTTGGTGCACAAGTCGCTTTCTGCAAGTATGCAGCGAAAAGACACCATTGTCCACCCCTATCCATCGCCTACCCAGCCTCTGGGCTACTGCCAAAGTGGTTCCCGAACCTGCAAAAAGGTCGGCCACCAGATCCCCCGGCCTGGACGATGCCTTGATAATCCGCTCAAGCAGCGCCTCGGGCTTTTGCGTATCATACCCCGTCCTTTCGGGGTCTTTTTGGTGGAGGTGAGAGATATCGTCCCACACATCGCTGGGATATATCTTGCTGTCCTCGTAATACCGGTACTCCCTGCCTCCTGACCTTATGGACCAGAATATTCGCCCATCCTCATCCACCTGCTGTTTCATATGATTGCGCTTATCCTTCCCCCTGGCAACCCCCACCGACTCGATATCGAAATAATACTGAGGCGATTTTCTGTAAAACAGTATGGTATCGTGTTTACGGCTGAAGTGGTTTTTAGCCCTGCCACCGCTCCTATAGTGCCATATGATCTCGTTTAGGAAATTCTCCTCTCCGAATATCTCATCCAGCATTATGCGCATGTAAGCGCTGGTACGGTAGTCGATGTGCAGATACAATGACCCCTCAGGAGAAAGAAGGCGGTATACGCAGGACAGCACCTCTCTCATCATCGATAAAAAGGCATCCCTGCCCGATTTCCACAGGTCATCGTAGGCGGTATGGGTTATAATGTATGTGCGGTTTCCCCTCCACCCTTGTGCACCAACCGGCTGCTGAAATCGAAACACCTGGCCGGTCACAAAAGGTGGGTCCATGTACACCACCTGTATTTTGCCTTCATACTGTTCAAGCAACAATGGAAGAGCTTTTAGCACATCGCACCAGTAAAACCTGCCAATGACATGCTGTAAATCATGTCCGACACTGCCATATAAATCGCTGTTTACAGCGGCATTTAAACCGGTATTTGGTCCGGCATTTGAATCAGCACATAAGTAGGCATTGGAAGCGGCATACGAACCAGTATTTGAACCAGCCTTTGCACCGGTATCTACTCTGCCGTCTGTAAAACAGTCCATGCGAGTATCCATACCTGCGCAGTACTCTTCTCCTATAACATGTACCTGCCTTAATCGAACCAAATCCATCACCACATCAACTATTATCAACCATTAATTCACTTGGTAGGTAGCAAAAACACCCAAGGCATTGGGACAAAGGCAACAGTCAATCTCTACCCACCAAACGTTTCTAAAGTCCAGCAACCTTTCTTTACTCACCACTCTGCTTCTATCCAACAATCTTACAAGCCATACCCAACCCTACAAGCCGTATCACATATTTATATATTTCTCCAGCGTTTTCCTCACTGCACCCTTGCCAGCGACCAGCTCTGCAAACATGGCCTCAACCTTAGAAGCCAACCCATATTCATACAGGTTAACGCCAAATATGTTTTCGTTGGATAATATGGGTTTTAATGTTTCAGTAAAGGGTCCGGTATCTCCCAGCTTTATATCTTTCACGTAAGACTGCAGGGGCTCCAGCATGGGGTCTGGGCTGGGCGTAAAGGGATTGCCCTCATCGTCTATCCCCATGAGATACCTGAGCCAGCCCGCAAAGAAGAGCGGTATATAGGTCAATGTAGATATATCCCTTTTCTCCGTCCTGATATAAGCCTTCAGGGTCTCACCAAAACGCACCGGTATCTTCTGTGAGGTGTCGGTAGCAATCCTTTGAGGCGTATCGGGTACAAATGGATTAGGAAAGCGCTTCTCGATGACCTCCTTGATAAACTCTTGAGGATCGATTATGCCTGGATCCACCACCACAGGTAGCCCCTCTTCATACCCTACTTTCTCTATAAAAGCCTTTAAGTGTTTATCCTTCATTTCATCGGCTATGGACTTGTAGCCCAGCAAACATCCGTAAATTGCCAGGACGGTGTGAAGGGGATTCAAGCAGGTACACACCTTCATCTTCTCAACCTTGTCCACCGTCTCCCTGTCAGTGAATATCACACCGGCTTTTTCCAGAGGCGGCCTTGAGTTTGGAAATACATCCTCAATCACCAGATATTGCGCTTCCTCGGCGTTCACAAAGGAGGAAATATAGGTATTCTTTCTGGTGCACACTATGTCGGCCCCTTCAAGGCCATCAGCCTCCAGCAAGGCCTTTACCTGCTCAGACGGACGCGGCGTTATCTTGTCTATCATGCTCCAAGGAAAAGATACGAAATTGGGGTCCTCTATATAGTCCCTAAACCCTTTGTCAACAAAACCTTTTTCTACCCAGGCATCGACAAAAGCCTTCACGGCTTCATACAACCTAGTACCGTTGTGGGAACAGTTATCCATGCTCACCAGCGCTATGGGCAATCTGCCGGCTTGATACCTCTTATAGCACAGTAATGCGACCATGGCCATCAAAGTTTTTGGCTGATCCGACAGGGAGTTGAGGTCGTCAACTACCTCGGGATAGTATTCACCCCTGGCATTCTTAAGCGAATATCCCTTCTCGGTTATGGTAAAACTGACCATCTGCAGCGACGGAGAAGTAAATATCTCTACCAGCCTGTCCATATTGCCTCTGGCAGGTATGGCTTCGGCTACGCTGGCTACAACCCTCTTATCCACGCTGCCGTCAGCCCTCAAAGTAACGACTACGCTGAGGTTGTCAAATGGCGCATAGGCCTTTTCTATGATTTCCTCATCGTAAGACTCGCAGACTATGATACCTCTGTCACTGTATCCCCCTTCCAGAAGGGTCTGCTGGAGTACAGCCGGAAAAGCTCTGAATATGTTACCGGCCCCAAAATGAATCCATATGGGTTCTTTCCTGGTCTTCTCCCTTACCCTTTCGATGTCAAACTCCGGCAGCTTATAGCCTTTTTCCTCCCATTTCAGCCTGTTTTTCAAATCGGCCAAGCTAAGCTTCATCACCTTCACCCCAATTTCTTAATAAATTTAATGTATTTTTTTCGCCACTATCCAATTGCCCTAATTACCAAAGATAGTGGCCTATTTGAAACCGGTCTGGTTAACCGCTTACCTTATTGGGCAAATTAAAACTTCGCCTTGAAGATAGCACTTTACTTTCTCTTCCCGGCTTTTTATTAATCCATAGCGGAAGAAGAAAGTGCTCTTCTTCCGCATGCAAAAATTTTAATGCTCTCGGACATTTAATGAAATGGCATTCACCGGACACCGTTCAACACACTGGCCACATCCCGTACACCTGTCAGGCAACACCCTGTGCTTTTGCTCGGGCTCACCCTCTATGGCTTCAAACTTGCATACCTTCTTACAGGCGGTACAGCCTATGCACTTGTTCTCGTGGATAAAGGCCACCTTGCGCTTGGCAAAGTGAGCATATATGGCACCGGTTGGACATTTCTCAGCACATACCATACAGTTTACACACTTATCATACCTTATCCTGGCAAGATTGTCAACAAAGTCTATGGCCTCAAATTGACAAGCCTTGAGGCATAGCCGGCACCCTATACATCCCACTTTACAGTTTTCACGCACCTGTTTGCCCGGGTCCTTTGATATACACAGCACCTGTACCAGATTGGACTCAGGTATGAGCTCTATTAAATTCTTAGGGCAGGCTTCTACGCACTTGCCACACCCTGTACACTTGTCCCGGTCCACCACAGCAATACTACCGTCGGAGATGTGGATGGCATCGAAAGGACATACCTTCACACATGTTCCAAGCCCAAGGCAACCGTAGCTGCAACCCTTGGGTCCACCTGCCAGCATGGATGCTGCCACGCAATCCTGTATACCTTTGTATTGGTACTTGTTTACAGCATTGTGACAGTCACCTTGGCACAGCACATGAGCAATAACTCGTTCTTTTTGCTTGACCTCAACGCCCATTATGCTGCCGACCCTCACGGCCACAGGCGATCCCCCTACGGTACAGCCATCCACTGGGGCTCTACCCGAGGCCACAGCCTCTGCAAAACCATCACACCCTGGATAGCCGCATGCGCCGCAGTTTGCGCCTGGCAGCACCTCACGGATAGCCTCGGCCCTGGGGTCCTTCTCAACAGCAAACCTCTTGGATGCAAACGCCAAAACCGCCCCAAACAAAAACCCCATACCTCCCAGGCTGAGCAAGGACAGTAGAATCTTCTCCATATACAACAATCCCCCTTTATTTTATAAGCCCTTGGAACCCTAGAAAGGCCACCGACATCAAGCCTGCTGTAATGAGAGCAATGGGAAAACCTTTGAGTGGCTTGGGGATATCGGATAATTCCAACCTTTCACGTATTCCAGCAAAAAGCACTATAGCCAGGGTAAATCCAAGGGCAGCACCCACCCCATTGAACAGCGCCTGAATCAAATCATACTTCTCATCTATGTTTATGATTGCCACTCCCAAGACGGCACAGTTGGTGGTGATAAGCGGTAGATATACACCCAACGCCTGGTACAGCGTCGGACTGGCCTTCTGGACAACCATTTCAACAAATTGCACTAGCGAAGCTATTACCAGAATAAATATGATTGTCTGCAAATACTTAAGGCCCAAAGGTTCAAGTATGGCATACTGAACGATATAGGTAATCAGAGATGTCATGGCCATCACGAAAGTGACGGCAGCACCCATGCCTATCGCCGTTTCAACCCGCTTTGATACCCCAAGAAAGGGGCAGATGCCCAAAAACCTCGACATAACAAAATTATTTATTAGTATCGAGCTTATCAATATGACGAATATTCTACCCACGTATTCCATACCCTTTCCCCCTACACATTGCTTTTAAAACTGAACCCATTAACCGTGGTGGTAACCAAACGCATCTGCAATAGAATCTGCAACACGCCTTCGTTACCCGGTCTATCTATCGTGTAATTGGCTGGTCATAGGAGTTTCGCTCCCTCTACAGCCAATCTAAGCTCACTGAAGTTTTATTAAAAGTGGTATACCAAGGATTTATTCAGCCCTGCCAGTCAACTTGTTGAGCAGCCCCAACACCAACCCCAGGGTTATAAACCCTCCCGGAGGCAGGATCATGATGACAGCCGGGCTGAAGCTGTCTGAAAAAAGGGGCACACCAAACCAGGTGCCGGCACCCACTATCTCACGTATTGAACCCAACAAAAGCAGCGCCAGCGTAAAACCTATGCCTATGCCCAATCCGTCCATTATCGACAGAAGCACCGAATTCTTGGATGCAAAGGCCTCTGCCCTTGCCAAAATAATGCAGTTTACAACGATGAGCGGAATATATATACCCAGGCTTTTGTTGAGCTCAGGGAGAAAGGCCTGCATTACCATGCTGACCACCGTCACAAAGGTGGCGATGACCACCACAAAAGCCGGAATCCTTATCTTTTGCGATATAAAGCTTTTAAGTAGCGATATAACCAGGTTTGAACCCACCAGAACAAAGGTGGTGGCCAGCCCCATGCCTATGCCGTTTATGGCTGCAGTAGTCAAAGCAAGAGTAGGACACATCCCCAAAACCATTCTGAAAGTGGGGTTTTCATTGAGTACCCCATTGAAAAACACCTTCAAGGCCTTCATCGCTCAGCACCTCCGTCCTTTAATACCCGGCCGTAGAACTCCAGAGCAGAGTTTACGCCTTGAGTTACGGCTTTAGAAGTTATGGTAGCACCGGTTATAGCTTCCACTTGCGTGTCCTGCGTGGCTCTTCCCCTAACCACCACCAGTGAACTATCAGCCGATTTACCGGTATACTGGCTCAAAAAATCTGACTCAGTCGCTTTGGCTCCCAGCCCTGGGGTTTCTTTATGGCTGATGATGCTTACGCTTTCGATCCTGTTTTCCTTACCGTCTATACCCACAAATAGTTCCACATTGCCACCGTAACCTTTGGATACCACCCTAAAGATATAACCTACTACGTCATCTCCTGATTTACCCTGGTACACCTCAATAACATCGGGATACTCATCTTTATACTCCGATATGTCGACGGGAAGGAACTCCTGGGCATCGGGCAGTACGGCCTTTCTAGCCTCCATACTGGCCTGTTCGTTCTGCAGCCTTATGGGCTCCTCGGTAACGGCATAAGTGACGCTCAGTGCAAGAGCCGCCACAGCAGTTATTATAAACAGCTTGATGGACATCTTCACCCCCTCAGACATCAGCTCTCACCTCTCCATAGATGCGTGGCATGGTAAACCTGTCGATCAATGGAGTGGCCACGTTCATCAGCAGTATTGAATAGGTGACCCCTTCGGGATAACCACCGTACAGCCGAATAATGGTCGTGATTACTCCGCAACCAATACCCATTATTATCTGCCCTTTAGGCGTTACCGGTGAAGACGAATAATCTGTGGCCATAAAGAATGCGCCCAGGATAAGCCCACCTGAAAATATATGATATATCGCATTTCCCGTAAAAAGACCCCGTGGCCCCAAAACCCAGGTAAGCAGTGCCACAGTGCCTATGAAGCTAAACGGGATTCTCCAGTTTATTACCCTTCTCCACAGCAGATAAGCAGCACCCAGCAGAAGCGCCAGGTCTGACGTCTCGCCAAGACAACCCTTGGTACTGCCCAGAATAATGGCCCACAGAGGAGGAAGCTGCGCCTCGGTTCCCTCAAGCCCCTTAAGTATGGCAAGCGGCGTGGCCGAGCTGACGGCATCTGCCGCCGAGTTCACAATCCCATGAATGGGTTCGGCCCAGGTAGTCATGTACACCGGCCACGCTGCCAGCAATATAGCCCTGGCAGCCAAGGCCGGGTTCATGAAGTTGTGCCCTAATCCACCAAAGGCCTGCTTAACCAGGGCAATGGCAACAATCGAACCCACCACGGGTAACCACAAGGGCACGGTGGGCGGCAGGTTAAAAGCCAGCATAAGCCCCGTCACCGCAGCACTCCAATCATTGACGGTAATCGGCTTTTTCATGAGCTTTTGTACAACCGCTTCGGTTATCACAGCCGATAAAACGGATATAGCCATTATTAGAGCTGCTCTTACTCCAAAGAAGTACACAGCAACGGCTGCCGCCGGTAAAAGCGCCAGCACCACGTCCCGCATGATGCGAACCGTGGTATCCTTTGAATACACATGGGGAGAAGAAGAAACTATCAAAGAATCCATCGCAACACCCCCTGTTCATCTAAATCCCAAGGACACAATCCCAAATTAGAAGGTTGATGCATTTGTAATCCGCCTTACAAGCTGCTCCCACCCCAACAGGCGATATCGGAGACAGCCCTGCTCATCAATCCAACACAAATCAACTGCCCGGTTGCCTCAATGGCATAACAACAGCAACTATGCAATCGGAGCATGCGTACACGTCGGTCATTTAGCACCGGCTGCGCGCCTTTTCCTTTCGGTAATCACGCGCTTTGCCGTGCGAATGGATTGCACAAGCGGGCGTTTGGCGGGGCATATATACGAACAGCAACCACACTCTATACAATCCATGGCATGTAGTTTTTCGCTATTATCATAATCCCCTTTGAGAGAATAAACGCTGATAAATAGAGGCATAAGCCGCATAGGACAGGCATCTACACATTTACCGCATCGTATGCAGGGACCCGGATCAGGCGTTTCGGCCTCCTGCTTAGTGAGTACCAGGATACCCGATGTACCTTTGATAACCGGCACCTCCAAGGTGTACTGCGCAATCCCCATCATAGGCCCTCCCGATACCACCTTAGCCGGCTGACCCACCAGGCCGCCACAGGCATCAATCACATCCTTAAATAGCGTGCCTATACGCACCGAAAGGTTCTTGGGCTGGGCCACTCCGCCACCCGTCACCGTTACAATGCGCTCGATAAGCGGTATACCTGTCTTTATTGCACGGGCAATGGCAGCCGCTGTCCCAACATTATTGACCACAACCCCCACGTCCATGGGCAGTCCTCCAGATGGAACCTGTCTGCCGGTGACAGCATATATGAGCTGTTTCTCGGCGCCTTGAGGATATTTGGTCCTAAGCCGTACCACTTCAACACCTGGCATCGATGCGGTAGCTTCTGCAATAGTGCGTATAGCATCTGGTTTGTTATCCTCTATGGCGATATACCCTCTTTCGACTCCAAGCACTTTCATGATGGCCTTCAGCCCATCCACCACATCCTGCGGATTTTCCAACATCAAACGGTGGTCAGCCGTCAAATAAGGTTCGCATTCAGCACCGTTTAAAATCACAACATCTATCTTCTTGTCCTTAGGCGGCGAAAGCTTGACGTGAGTCGGGAAGGCAGCACCGCCCATACCCACAATACCGGCCTCAAAGATTAAGCCTTTAAGCTCATCGACGTCCAACGCCTCTATATCCCTTGGAACAATTGACTCGTCCAATTCATCCTTCCCATCATTTTCGAGAACTATGGCAATCCCCTGTCCCATAGTAGGATGAGGCATCTGCTTTATATCCTTTACAACTCCCGAAACGCTGGCATGAATCGGTGCGCCTACAAATCCTTTTGGCTGTCCAATCTTCTGTCCCAGTTTAACACGGTCACCTGGCTTTACCAGCGGTTCACAGGGAGCACCTATATGCTGCTGCAATGGTATATACACCAGCCTTGGCGCTTGCATCCTTTCAACTGCTTTGTCCTGCGTGCTTTCCTTTCTATGGAAGGGATGCACTCCTCCTCTAAACCCAAGCACCTTTAACCCCATTTCACACACCTTCTTCCCACAGTTTATAATGGCGCCAATGGCATGTAATTTTATCCGTCATAATGCAATATAACTTGCATTTATCATCATATATTATAACACAGGTTTTGCAAAAATGTTATACACTCTACAAGTTTATTTTTTAACAAATGGCTTGAAAACAGCATTTTAAACGACTTTGGCTGTTATATAACTATTACACATTATAGTATGTGTATTATACATATATTTCACAAAAATTAAGGAAAACTCAATGTTTTTAATAGAGATGCATGACTTTCTTCATGACACTTTACATGTTATAAATTTAGCAATCCCATTAAAACCCCATACGCAATTTTTTTCGACAAGCGTACAGCTACCATGTTATTTTTTCCCGCTTCGGACAAATTCATAAATGCCCATTACCAATAAGAAAATCCCGAACAGCCTCTTTAAGATTTCAGAAGAGGTGATAACAGCAAGCTCAGCTCCCAGAAATGCGCCTATAGCCCCTGCTAGGAAGAGGTAAATGGCCATTCTGTACTTGATGTATCCATTTTTGACATGAAGAAAAATCGCCAAAATTGCCGTTGGGAAAAATGCCACTAAGTTGATCCCTTGAGCAGCGTGCTGAGACAGCCCAGCCAAAAACACTAGGGCTGGGATAAGGACAGTACCGCCCCCAATACCCATTCCACTGATAATTCCAAAAAACAACCCTATCAAAAAAAGCAGCATCTTATGCTATCATCCTTATAGCAGCAATGATCATGAAAAGGCCAAAGGTTTTGCGTAACCAATAAGGTGAAATTCTGTTTAAGATCCAAGCCCCTACAAGTCCCCCTACTGCACCGCCAATAGCCACTTTCCAAGCCACATCCCACTGAAAAAATCCGCTTTTGAAATACACAAATGAACTTATAGCCGTCAAAGGAAGTATAACCGCCAAAGCAGTAGCATGCGCGTCGTGCTCCTTCATGTCCAAGAGGTGTACCATGGCCGGCACCACAATAGCACCGCCTCCCGAGCCAAAAAAGCCGTTGCACAACCCGGCCACAAAGCCTGATATTCCAATTTTAAGCCAACGTTTCATATTTCGCATCACCCGTAAATTAATCTTACCAAATAGGCGGCCTTTTATGCCTGCTGCAACTTTTACAGTGAAAAAGGATTATGCAAAATAAAGTGGTCACAGGCAAGTCAACCAAGATAAGTTTGTAATAAGCCAAAAAAAATAAAAGCCGGCCTCATCGGCCAGCGGCCCTCATCACAGCATCCTGATGTTCGGGGTCTTGTCTGTTATGTATATGAGTTTTGCTCTTGTAAAAATGGATACACACATGCCCCTCCATGCCGTTGTTGGGGATAATATCATAGGCATGGGGCATTGCATGCATGGAAGCGGCTACTCGCACTCCCCCGATTTCCACTATGACCGGCCTGCGATCCCAGCTCCATCCACCCCATATCTCCCTAATAGTCCAGGCGTCCTTCGCTGTCACCGGCTCTGAATCCGCGTGGTTGGTCCCACCGGTGCGCTTCATGTAAAACGACCTGCCAGTATACAGGTCTATTACCTTTGCCACTGCACCCCTGGGAAAGAGATACTGACCTTTTGAAAACCAATCAACCAGCACTCCCAAGGATGTCCTACCACCGCGGGAAGCCGGCAGATAAGAAGACGCCTGAGACGGATAGACTGTATAACGCTTGGCATTAGGGCTGTACAGCACCTTTTTGGTTTCAGGTCCCACCGTACCATCCACTTTAAGCCCGTTTTGCTCTTGAAACAGGCGCACAGCATCGGCTGTAGCTGTCCCATAGTATCCCGTGACTTTATAATTAAAATACCCCAGGTCCCTGAGCCTCATCTGAAGGTCTACTACCTTTTGTCCA
Source organism: Caldicoprobacter guelmensis (assembly GCF_016908415.1). NCBI lineage: Bacteria > Bacillati > Bacillota > Clostridia > Caldicoprobacterales > Caldicoprobacteraceae > Caldicoprobacter > Caldicoprobacter guelmensis. The sequence goes on along the minus strand of NZ_JAFBDW010000002.1, from coordinate 68,316 downwards.
GTACTCTTCACTTTTAATACCTCACTATCTGTAGGACCAGATATGCCCCCACTCACATCCCCATTAACAGGTGTCCCTTCCCCCCTGACAGGTGCGCTCAACATCAAGCATACAAATAACATCAATATAAGCGTGGTGAACACCTTTTTCATTGTAACCACCTTTTTTGAAAGTGTACAACCTATCTTTATATTAACACAGCTCACGGAAAAATGCATCTATTTTTTACAAAAATATTTCAAAAGTATTTCAAAAAATCAATATTCTATATCGAGCCACCTGTCAATTATCCTCTTCAAATTTGACCTTATGGTGTTTTCTTTGATATCGGTTGCGGTATACAGGTCCTTCTTTATGCTTACCTCATCGCCCAAAGTCACCTTCACATACCCCACCTTGGTATCAGCCTTCACCGGAGCCTTTAGATAATCTGGCAACTTAACCTCCACTAATATTCCCTTTTCCTCCCCTTCTTTTACCGGCAAAACTATCTCCTCTCTGCATATAGCTGCCACCTGTACCTCATACCCATCCTTAACTGGGATATACCCCATAACCTGCTCTTTTGAAATCACGGTATACGGTTTAAAGTTTGAAAAGCCATAGTCCAACAATGCCGCACTGTCGTCAAACCATGGCTGGCAGTCCAGCACCACGCACACCAGCTGCATACCATTGCGCAATGCGGCAGAGGCAAGACACCTCTTGGAAACTTTAGTATAGCCCGTCTTTATACCGTTAGCTCCTTCATAGCTCCACAGCAGGGCATTCTTGTTTTGGAGTACTCTATCATAGCTTCGTCCTTCCCAGGGAATTTTTTTGTATTTGGTGGACACTATGGTGCGAAAAACGGGATTTTGCATAGCATAGGCTGATATAAGTGCCAGGTCATAGGCTGTGGTATAGTGCATATCGTCATGCAGCCCGTGTGGGTTGACAAAATTGGTATTCTTTGCTCCTATTTGAACCGCTTTCCTGTTCATAAGCTTCACAAAGTTTTCAACGCTACCGCCTATATGCTCGGCAATGGCAACAGCCGCATCATTGCCCGATCGAAGCATAAGGCCGTAGAGAAGCTGCTCCAGGGTAAGCCTTTCTCCCTTTGCTAGGTAGAGGGACGAACCTTCCACCCCCACCGCTCTAGGTGAAACTACTACCACATCGTCAAGATTGCCCATTTCTATGGCCAATATGGCCGTCATGATTTTGGTGGTACTGGCCATGGGTAGCTTCATATGCTGGTTTTTGGCGTATAGCACTCTCTTGCTGGAAACCTCCATCACCACAGCCGCCCTTGCAGCAGTAGAGGGGGATACTCTGTGAGGTACTCTAGAGGCAAGGGAAAAACCTTCAATATAATGGCCAACCTCCATCACACCTATATCAGATTTTTGAAATACATTTTGAAGTTTAAAATTTATTCTAGAGCCCGTTAAATCGCTATAAGCTATATTGCTCGAACAATTACCTTGAACAGGGTACACACCGCTCGAATAAAAAAATATACACGCAAAAAGCAGTATACACGCTATGCTGCGCTTTATCACCATTCCTTCCTCCTGGGTACAGTATGAAATAAACCACCATACCGAGATATATACCAGTCATCAATCCAACCTCCTGATGGGTATAAACAAGTCATTGACACAGGTTTAGTATTTGACGGAGCGAGAAAATAATTCGCCAAAAAAAATTTAAAGCCCCGCTATAAATCAAGCGAGGCTTTCACTCTGGTGCGGAAGAAGGGACTCGAACCCTTACGCTCTTAACGAGCAGCAGCCCCTCAAACTACCGCGTCTGCCAGTTCCGCCACTTCCGCACACTAAAGGCTATCTGTTTGTAACAACCTTTATCGGTTTGCAAAGAATATTATATTCGCTTCATGTAAAATTGTCAACCGGTAATTTCAGACTCGTTGTTATCCAGAAATTCCCAAACGTCTTTTAACCATGTCTATAAGCCACTTGACCTCTTCAACCCTGAAAAGGTAAACAAGCGCAAAATACAGCAGGGCGCCAAACCAGGCAGTATATTATCCTTTTGGTAATCAGAAGCAAAACATTCAGCTTATATGCCAGTGAACCATCAAACAGGCATCCGAAAATCATCGCTACGGGCAATTATTGCGGTATCGGCAGTCTCCCAACCAATTCGGCTTATAGCTGCCGATGTTTTCATATCTGTCATTGCCGACTATACGCTGATAACTCCCTCCCGCAAACGCCGGCGTGGGGATGGTATTTGCCAACAATGTCAACAAAAGGGAGTAAACAACAATCAGTCACATTAAGTTAGGTTTCCCTCAATTCTTTTATAGCTTCCTCAAACGTAATAAATTCAACCCTATTTTCTCTTAAATATTCTATTAACCAAACGTACCACTCTCTCCATGTCAAGAAACTTTCACTAAAATACCTATCATGAAATAAGATTGTAAAATACTTTAAATTACATGTAATAGCTTTTTCTATAATTTCTTTAGTTGTGTCTTTCACCTGCTCTAAATTTTGATTTTGATAGCGAGAGTTTTTGTTGATTATATACCCATCCATTAAAGACAAAGGGAATTCCCATAAATCGCCCACTTTAAAAGGATTGGCTAACTCATAAATTGAAGAATCATACAGATAACCAACTTTATTCAACATATCCAAGGTCTTATTGGTAACTTTTAAATAATGCATCCTTATTCCAAATTTCTCTAAACCAGATACTTTCTTGAAAATTTCATGTTCACTTTTAATACCATCATAATCTTCAAAAGAGATTCCATGAACTCCCACTTTAAATCCTTCATTTATTATCTTTTTAATCCAAAATTCTGCGTCACTTAAAGAATAAGCAAGATTCCTTCCTTTTGAAACCGCAACAAAAAATGTTGAAGGAACTCTGTTTTCTTTATCAAATTTTATAAGTTCTTCAAGATTATGCCACTTATTATGAATAAACTCTTTAAGCCTATTTTTCACTTCTCTATAGGCTATATAACCTAAACCAAATTCAATAAAGCTCCTAATCCAGAATTTAGGAATTATCAAATCGTTCTTGTGCTCAAAAACCCTGATATGATCTACATCGTGAGTAACTATAACTTTCATCAGAATAACTCCCTTCTATAACACTTGAGAATCACCTCTAAAGGTAACCATGCTCTATTTATTCTAAAATACGCCGTTAATTCTCCACCAAAACCTCTGAAATATCTTTCTATTTGTGGTATCATTGAACCTTCAAAGTCAAAATATTTTAAACCGAGCTCCTTAGAACACTTTATAGCTTCCCACACTGCTAAAGCGCCAGCTCCATGATGTTTAAATTCATGGTCATAACCGCCTAACAAGTAATATGCAGTTGTTCTATCATACACACAAAAAGCGCTTGCAATAGGTATTTCTTCCTTAAAAGTTGCAAAAGCAAAAGAATTATTATCGTTTGCGAAACTAAAAAGTATTTTATCCAAATAGTATTTGTTATCAACATCTTTTTTTTGACGAGAAAAGGTCTTCAATACCAACGATTTTACAATATTATAATCATCAATCTTCCGTACAGCTAAATTATCTTTAATAGCCTTGTTTATATCATTTCTTCTTTCAACTGACATTCGGTTATAAAGATCATCGACCGACTTTTTCAAATCTAAAATATATGTATAACCAGGAACAACTTTAAATCTTTTCCATATAAAAGGTAAAGTATCCATAATATTTCTTCCAAGAGAAATAGAAATTATGGAATAATCCAATTGCTCTAAAAACTCAGCAACTACAGAAAGAATTTCTCTATATTTATTCAAGACATTTACTGGATTATGAGCATCTATTTTAAAGAATGGTCCAACAAATGGAGTAAATGGCGGATTACGATAAATTGTAAGCCCAATTCTTTTTTCTTCGTATAAATGAAAACCACCTATCAAATTACCTCCTTTATCATAAATACCATAGAGAACAATATTATTAAATATTTTTAACCACTCATATGTATTAAATATTGACCCATAGCTAGAAGCGAGCTTTCTATATTCTTCTATCTCATTTTCTTTTTTTATTTCTTTTATTTCCACTCAAACTGCAACCTCCTCTTTTAAAATCCTTCTATAAAACTCTAATAGTTTATTTCCCTCAACTTGCCAATTATATTTATTCAATACAGCCTCTCTTCCCCTATGTCCCATTTTTTCGGCTTCTTCAGGATGCTCCAAAATCCATTTTATGGCATCCGCAATTTCTTTAGGTTTCAGCGGGTTCACTAAAATCCCACATCCTGTACACTCTATAATTTCACGCCACAACGGAAAATCAGATACAATCACAGGAAGCCCAACAGCCATATATTCAAACAATTTTACCGGCCATGCTTCAACGTAGTTAGGTATAGGATGTAAAACGACTAAACCTACTCTTGCCTCCCCAAGTAATCGTGCTATTGACTCCCTATTCTGCCAACCCAAAAAATTTACATATTGCCATCCTTCTAGATTCTCTATTTCATCCTTTAAACTAGGTGGTGAAAAACTACCAGCAAGGACAAGACGCACATCCACCTTTTTGGCTACTAATTCAACAGCTTTAATCATTTCTTTTATACCTCTTATAATCGAGATTCCACCTATATATACGACTTTCGCCGGACGATTTTGATAAGGAATGGATTCGCCCAAAACAAACTCACTAACAATAGGAAAATTTTGAACCACTGTAGTTTTAAACTTTGGAAAACGCTTAGCAATAGCAGGTGTAGCTGCCACTATACCATCAATAATTTTTGAAGCTAATGCTTCAATCATACCCATTACACCTGCTACCATTCCTCTTAAATATTTAGGTATCCATTCCTTACTCATAATTTGCCTTGGCACATCCTCATGTACATCATAAATAACTTTTTTGCCATGGAATCTCAACATTATTCCTGCAGGTATTAATTCAGGATCATGAAAATGGTAAACTTCTGCATTTTCTCGTAATGCCGACTTATAAACTTGTAATGTAATTTTTAATATTCTCTCTTTACGATTTTTAGGTTTTGGTATCGCTTTAATTTTAACTCCTTCAACCACTTCATCTTTATCATGGGGTGCAATTAAAACAACTTTATACCCATTCCCAGCTAAAGTTTTACACTCTTTATGAAATATACGGTCATCATATGGAGGATGCGCAGACGTAATATGGCAAATTATACTATTTCCCATCTCTCATTACCTCTCCATCAACAAATATCTTCTACCATTTCCTTTTATTTACATGAGATTGACCCAAATCCTACATTTACATTTCTCGCTTTATACCATTATGTTATCACAGAAGTAAGATAATGTAAACAACAATAGGACAAGGAAGTTTTGTGTATCTCCTTTCTCACATTTCCTCGCTACTTTAGAATGAATCATGGTTTATACCTCATCAATTTAATGAGGGCTATGAATTTTGGGGAGTTGCATTTTAATTTTACAATGAACCTTTACAAAAATTGTAGCTGCGTGATAAAATACGGAAAGATATTTGGGCTGCGGTTATTTACGAAAAGGAAGGCGGTGAAACAAGTGCTTATGTATTGTACCGCTTTAGAGGAAAATGACACAAGATATTCTCTTTTTATGACAGTTGTACTCCTTGATTTGATTTTGACGGGCAAATTTTTGCAAAGAAATAACCCAAATGTTATGCTGCATATGGCAGTATTTGCAGTAACTGCATTTTTGGTGGTATTTGTTGCCTGGCGTGTCGGCAAATTTGCTGCGCTCTCTGTATTCACAGGATTGCTTATCCTCTCACCGCCGGTTTTTGTTGTGACTACGCTCCCCAGCATACGCTTTGACGAGATTATGTTAGCTTTGCTTTTAATAAGGTTGCTTTACGAAGATCCGCGCACTTTTCTCAAACAAAATGCTACTGGAATAAAATTGCTTTTTTTCATCGTGGTGTACGGATTAATTTCGATACTTTTTTCGTTTTTATTCCTCAACTGCATCCCCTCTGTGCGAGATTTTTTTGAAATAGCGCGTTTTATAGAATACGGCATTGTGGTGGCGGTGGTGAATACTATCACCTTCAGTGCTTCAAAAAAAGACATCCAGAACTTTTTCAACTCCTTTATATTTTTTTCCTTTGTTTTTATTCTCTTTTGCTTCTACCAGTTTTTCAACCTCTTTCACTTTAACGGAAATATCTCTTTTTTGTACACCCACGAACTTCACATCGATGCCCTCTACAAATACCGCCGTATAATAGGGACAGTGGCCGATCCCAACAGTGCTGGATTTTTCTTGAATATAATATTTTTTTACATGGTGTGCAGGCTTTTCTTTTTCCAGCGAAAAGAAAAAAAAGGCATCATCTGGGCCGAAGTACTTTTGGCCATTACATCATTTGCGGCACTGCTTTGTACCCTGTCGAGGACGAATATTCTTGCCAATTTCATCTGCGTGGCATGGCTCATATTTAAATCCCAAAAGAGAGCATCTCCCCGGATGAAAAAGGTAACCCTTCTTTTGCTTTTTGCTGCTGTAGCTTTTGTTGCTATCTTTTTTGCCTTTGATGAATCATTCAGAATACGCATGATAAGCGGCCTCCATTTTACACATGATAGGAGTTTACTTGCTAGGCTTCAAAGATGGGCTGATGTGCTACAAGAGATAGCCGAATCGCCAGTTTTTGGGTGGGGACCTGCGAAAAACGTTTTCGACATTGCCCCGCCGGTTGACAACGAATACCTTCTGGTATTGAGAAAGTACGGAATCATTGGTTTTGGTTTTTATGTATTTGGCTATTACCTCATATACAGGGAAGCTTCCGCGACTGAAAAATCAAGGGAAACAAAGTGGCTTGGCTTATTTGAAAAGTGCATTTTCCTGTGCCTCGCAATCAACAATATTACTGGTGGAGTATTGTATCATGTTCAAATTATGCCCTTTTTATTGCTTATTATAGCCTTTATATCCGGTATTCGAAAGTTATCTAACTATGAGAGCTCAATAAAAACAGCTTAAAAGGGGTCAGTGGAAATGAAGCTGAAAAAAAGTATTTATGTTTATTATGTGGTACTTGCAGTTTTGCTCATCTTTCCAGTACTTTTGTCTGCTACCGTAAAACCACCAGAAATTATAATTGATACGGATGACAGCCCGAAAAACCTTATACGAGTAAAAGACCTGAACAAAGACGGTCTGGTAAACCTCTACGATTATGTGCTGCATTTTAAAAGAATAACAGTCCTTTATCCCGGAAAGACTATCCAGCAAAACGTTGGGATTCGTATAAACCTTCCGAGTGATGTTCGCACATGGGAAGAATTTGCTGTTGAAATAAAAGTAAGCGGTGTTCGTGACCTTTACGGTATGTCTTTAGAGATGACTTATAACCCGAATATCCTGCGCGTTGTTGGGGTAACGCAGGGAGATGTTTTCAATAGTACAGGGTCTCTTTTGAAAGAAGTGGTAAACTACTGTGACAACGATGCCGGTAGTTTAAGTTACGCATGTGTCCTAACGGGTGGCAGGGGGATAACCGGAGATGGAACCCTCCTTTATATACGCTTTCGCGCAGTAAGCGAGGGCTATTTCAATATGATGCCTGTATTTGACCCTGCTGCAGAGCTTAAAGAAGGAACATGGAATTTAAGGTTGATGCTGGCGGATAGCACCGCACTCCCGATTAAATACGAAATAAGCGATGCAAGCATGGAAGCAAGAATTTATCCCATGCCGGAAGCGATATCAAGCATCAGAATAGCAGGAAAGAACAGATACGACACTGCAATAGAGGCAAGTAAAAGGGGCTGGGCATCTGCAGAAAGTGTTATTCTGACAGGCGGCGAGGATTATGTAGATGCGCTTGCTGCGGCTCCTCTCTCCCGTGCTCTTGATGCGCCCTTACTGCTTACACCATCCCACACGCTGTACCCGGGGGTGCTGGATGAACTTGAGCGTCTGGGAGCCTCGTATGTTTATATACTCGGCGGGAGGGAAGCGGTTTCAAAGAACATAGAGAAAGACCTTGCCAGTTTGGGCTACCATGTAGAGCGCATCTATGGCAGTGACAGGGTGAATACCTCTATTGAGGTGGCTTCCAGATTAAAGGAAATCACAGATTTTGACACTGTTGTTCTGGCAACGGGATATGACTATCCTGATGCGCTGGCGGCCGCAGCCTGCGCTGCCCAAAGGGGGCAACCTATTTTGCTTACCGCTGGCAGTAGCCTAGAGTTTGAGCTTAAAGATGCCATTGAAAGGTGGGGTATAAAAAAGGTGATAATAGCCGGCGGTCCGGCTGCCGTCTCACCGAATATCGAGAAACAGCTCGAGAAAATAGGCCTGACATCTGAGAGAATATACGGTACCGACAGGTACCTGACATCCGTCAGGATAAACCGTTATTATGATGAAAACCACAGTGGCTCAAGCGGGGTTGTGCTTGCAACAGGGCAGGATTATCCCGATATGCTGGCAGGTGTGTGCCTGGCTGCCAAAAAAGGATGGCCTTTCTTGCTGGTCCCAAGATACTATGTAAAAGCGGAAACTCTAAATTACCTGCGTCAGATCGCACCACAGATAAGAGAAGTGTATGTTATAGGCGGAACTGGCGCAATTGATGATTCTAACTGGTTTTCAATAATTGATGCCATCAATGAAGTAAGAGTTCGAAAACAGATGGGTGATTGAATCAGTTTCATCTGTCATCCTTTTCCTGCAAAACGAAAACATTATAATTTTCATTCAGAAATTTTCATCCGCTTTCTGGCCATATCTGCCAGCCAACCCACCTCTTCAACCCTGAAAAGATAAACAAGAGCAAAATACAGCAGGGCGCCAAACCCTATCATAAACCCAAGGACCAAAATGCTCGTCACGCCGCTGGACAAAGGAAGATGCCTTGCAGCAAAACCATTTAGCCAGTACACGACAAATCCCATTATCAGCGATGCCGCACCGCATTTTAAAAACGCGCCAACCAGTTTTCTCCCACCGATGCCGCCCAGCCGCTTCCTCAAGTTTGCAAACAAAAGCATGGTCATGACCACAGCCGACAGGCTGGTGGCCAGCGCCAGGCCATTATGCTGCATAAACCTGACCAGGATGAGGTTCAGCACAATGTTGAGCGCAACGGTAAGCATGCCGTTTATCATGGGCGTTTTGGTATCCTGCAGCGAATAAAAGGTCCTGTTCAGCACGTCGCGATAGCCGTAAAATACCATGCCCAGCGAATAAAACATGAGCGCCGAGGCGGTCATGGCAGTTGCCCTTGCATCAAACCGACCCCTCTCAAACAGCACCGACACTATAGGCTGCCTTAAAACCACCGCCCCAACGGTAATGGGAAGTATGATGAGGGTGATAACGTTTAGAGACTTTACAAGCTTCTCCTTGAAGCCGGCCATGTCCTTCTCTGCGCTAAGGCGCGAAAGCAGTGGATATATGACGGTAGCCAGCGATACGGTGAAAAGGCCGTACGCAAAGCCGTTTAGCTTGTTGGCAAAGTTGAGCGCCGAGATGCTGCCCTCAGCTAGGCCTGAGGCTAGCATTCTGTCAATCAGGGCGTTGAGTTGCTGCACCGTCGAACCCAGCATAACTGGAAACGCCAAAGTGATCACATTTACCACATACGAGTCCCTGAAATTCAATTCGCTTCTGTAGCTATATCCTTTTTTGAATGCACCGATCAGCAACATGACAGCCTGTATCACTGCACCAGCAAGGGTACCAAGTACCAGACCATACGGTCCCACGGTATCGCTTAAAAGAAGCATTGCTATGATCACGGCGTTGCTGGGTATGCCAATGAGTGCGGGCAGCGCAAATTCGCTATTGGCCTGTAGATACCCGATAAAAACCTGGCATATGCCGATAAACACGATCATGGGGAAGGTTATCCTGGTAAAGCTGACTGCCAGCTCGAGAACCTCTCCCTTGAAGCCCATGGCAATCAGGGAAACAATAGGACGTGTAAGCACCATACCCAGTACAGCCAGGGAGGCACTTGAAACAAGCACTACGTTGAGCACCCTGTTTGTAAAGCGGATGTCCTCACCGGGCCCGCCGTCTACCCTGATACGCGAGTAAAGGGGGATAAATGTGGTGGTGATTGCCGCCGCTATGCTGGAAAACAGGGTCTGCGGTATGGTCAGGGATATCAGATAGGCATCGGTGATATATGAAGCGCCGTATGCATTGCCCAGGAGTATTTCCCTCAAAAAACCAGTCACCTTGCTGATCAGCGTGATTATGATAACCACAATTGTGGCCTTTTTGTAGCTCATCTGCTGCTCCATCTTTACACCCCTTAACCTTTTCTTCCCGCCCCTGAGGCGGGAGCAACCTTTAATCAGCCCGTTGCAATAGCTTTTCAGGCATCTTCAATTTTCACATCGTAATTATTATAATACGCCGGATGCAGATTAGCAACCGTTTACAGCTTAAATCAACAACCCACAATCACAAAAGTGGTACCAAATATACACAGTGAGACAACGTATAACCTGAGAAAGCAGTGAGGGTTCTCCTTCTATAAATATGCAAAAAATGAAGGCAGCCAAATGCATTCGGCCGCCTCTGAACACAAGCAACACCTTTCACAGGACTGTTCATTTACTCCTCCACCACCGCTCGGCACAGCACCCCCTGGCCTAGATAAGCCCCGGTCCTTGCCCTTATGCCCTCTTCTATTACCAAATAATACTCCCTTCCGCTTTGAAGCAGCTCATCCGGCACCACCTTAACCTGGTTGTCACTCAACTGAAAAACCGAACAGGGAGTGCGTTCGCCCGTTTCCGCGTCTATAAGCTGGATTTTTCCCTTTACCTCACCGGCATCAACCGGCTTTGAGAAGGTTACTGTAAACTCCTTGTCGGGTTTTATACCCTTCAAAACCGGAACTTCATCATAATAAGGATAATACCATCTGTACAGCTGCAGTTCCCCGCTCTTTTGCCATCCGTCGTCGGTTCCTATATACAGTTCCTTCCCCTCGTTCAGCGCACTTTCTATTATATGTCGGTAGCTTTCCCAGTACTCGTCGGACCGAGCCTTGCTAAGGTCGACATCCAGAATGTCGCCCTCTTTAATCTGCACGGCGGTAAATCCCTCTTTCGAATTCCTATTTTCGGCATCCCCGCCCAGAAGAAGAACCGCGGCATTTAAAAGAAACTCGTCCCGAAGGTTTAAATCCGGCTTCAGCCCCGTACCACTTATTTGCCTGCCTCTGGGTGTGTAAAAATGCCCGACGGTCAGCCTCAGCACGCTTCCATCACTTAGAGGAAACAACGACTGTATGCTGCCCTTACCGAATGTATTACCGCCCAGCAGATAGGCTCTGCTGTAATCCTGCAGCGCCCCTGCAAAAAGCTCCGATGCGCTGGCAGTAAAACCGTCAATGAGCACCAGCACCGGCAAGTCAACCTGGAAATCCTGCTCGGGAACCAGGTAATATGTACCCTCGCTCCTGACATGCACCAGGGTGGCCGGTTGACCGTCAGTAAAATACCCGGCCATATCTACGCCCGACTGGAGGTACCCGCCTCCGTTCCCTCGCAGGTCGATAATGAGCCCTTTTGCACCCTCTTCTTCCAGCTCCTTAACCGCCTGCTCAAATTGAGTGGCGGTATCCTCACCAAATGACCATACCCTAATGTAGCCCACTTCATCGATCAACTCCCATTCCACAGTGGGCAGGGTTATCCTTTTACGCAGCACCGGTACCGAAAATACCACGTCCCCCCTCTTTATCGTGAGCAGCACCGCTGTCCCCTCATCGCCTTTTATGTACCTCAATGCCTCGGACAGGTCCAGATCCTTTAAATCTACACCATTGGCGTTTATAATGATATCGCCGGGCTGAAGTCCCGCCGCTTCTGCTCCGGAACCCTTGAAAACCGACAGTATCAGCACACCTTCAGGAACCTTTTCAACCGTAACCCCTATACCCACGAACTCCATTTCAATGGAGTCCATCAGCGCCTGATACTCATCGGCGGTCATGTAGGAGCTGTAGGGGTCACCCAGAGCTTGGATGATGTCTTCTATATCGCCGGCGTTCAGAACATCTTCGCTTACTTCTTCAACGTAGTAGTTCTCTATGAGATACCTAACCTCGTCAAGTATCTCATTGCTATCGCTAGTTTGTGCATACGCTGGAGTAAAGATAAAAAGCACAACCACACACAGTGCAGTTATCAGAGTTATGGCTTTGTTTTTCATATGTATCACAGGCATCCCCCTTTTAATCAGCATATATGCGTTTTCGCTAGCACACATTTGCACCTGTCGTTGTTTGATAGGTTTTTGGATTTATTGGGTTCAAACTGCCCACTCTTGAGTTGTTTATGTTGTCTAGCCCGTAACCGTTAAATTGTAGCCAAACAATCCTTATAACACACAGAACAGCTTACCTATTCTGCAGACAGGATATTTGGCGTACAGGGCTACTCGCAACACCCCCAAAATTTGTTTACTTCTTAACATCCACACTGACTGATTATCGCCACTGCAGTAAAGCTTATAATATAAAACACCTCACAGGATCTTTCCTGTGAGGTGTTCAACTCTCCTTGAGATAGGGATTTGACCCCTATCTCCGGTTGTAGTGTTACTTCACAAATACTTTTACTGCTTTGTACAGCCCGTCAATGAAGGCGTTGATCTGGAAGGACTTGCCTATTGTCAGTGTTCCATTGACTGTCACTTTTCCTGTTGAATCAATAGAGACTGTAGCTCCTGTTTCATTGCTGGTTACGACAAATGTTACGTTCTTCCACTCAACATTGTATTGATCTTTTGCAACTACTTTGAACCCTTCAATTCCACTATAGAGATCACCATTGTTCAACTTGTCTGCTGAAATTTCAACTGCTGTAACTTCCTGGTTGTCTTTCATGAATGCCAAGCTCTGAGCTTTAGGCGCTGCCGAGCTGTAAACCACATCTTTTGTTACCGTGTAGGTCTTGCCACCAGCTTCGACAAGTGCAGTAATTGTAGCAGTTTCATCTTTACCATCAGTATTAATGCCGCCTGTCGGCAACTGCGATGTCTTATACCTATATACGTTATCTGTATCCTTCACAATCGGCAAGCCCTTCGTATTTGTCAAGAAAGTAACCATCGTTTGAGGAATTTCAACTTTCTTGCCATCAACTTTCCCATAAACTTTTATTTCTCGGTCATAAGCTACAGGAGCACCAGCACCCGTGTAAAGCTTGCCAGGATCTTCAATTTCAAACTGGGTTATCTTATCTTTATCTACAACAGTGATCGGTACCTCCAGCTCATCCAGTACGGTCGAACCTTTCATCAATTTAACTACATATACATCTGTTCCCGGAGTTGTTTTGGCGAATATATCGTTACCAGTTTCTGTTGTGTTATCAGCAGTAGCCTCTTTTGGAGTTACAGTATAACCGTATGCATCACCTGTGGGAGCACCATAATTTACATTTATCGCTTCTCCATACTGATCCAGGAATTCCACATTACCTACTATAGAAGTCTTCATACTTGTATCGTTAGCCAGCATTGATACAAACGACGACTTCATACCCTTGATAGATGCTGGTACCGGTTCATCAAGTGCGGTTAATGTTAAGCTCTGGAATTTACCAGTTGAGGGTACAACAACAGTAAGAACTACATTCTTTGCTGTTGGTGTTATTTCAATTGTAGTAACACCAGTAACATAATTTGTCTTTGTAGCTAATGTTGCACCATTTGCAGTTAATGTAGCCTGATCATTCATTTTCAACTGAGTACCTGTTGCGTCAATAACTATAACAATATCTTTCAACGCTATTTCATTACCATAAGTATCTACTACTGTTACTGGTAATACAGCTGCTCTATTGATCTTTAATTCAGTTTCAGGAGCTGACAATTGAACTGCATCAATCTTAGCATCTGCCAATACAGTAATCGTTGTGCTAGCAGTTACACCAGTTCCCGCTGCTACTATGGTAATTACTGCAGTACCAGATGTTGCTGGAGTTGGATTTGCTGCTTGTAATTCGATGACTGTAGCACCATTCAAATCTTTAAATCCTTTTGGATTTATAATTGATCTATTCGATGACAGTATATCTACTCCCGCCAAGTCAGTAGCTTTTAATACGTTCCCATACTGATCTTTAATCTCAACAGGAATGTAATATTTAGTTAAGTTGCTATTCAAATTCGTTACATTAATGGGCTTTTTAGCTAAATCAGCATCATCGGTCTTTAGCTCACCAATCTTAATCGATGCCACTTGGGCAGCCTGAGCAACTGTCAACGTTTTGCTAGCTACCACGCCGGTTGCGGGATCAACAACTGTGACTACTACTTTCTCACCAACGGTATATTTACCATCACTATACTCTATTGTTAATACATTTGATTTCAACTCTTTAAAAGCACCTTTAGAAGCGGAAACGTTTGGACTAAAGGAAATTTCTTCACCATACTGGTTTTTAGCTACAACCCCTACTTTTATTTGTTTAGCATCACTTGAAATAACTGCAACATCACTTGTAAATTCAATGGTTGTCAATTTTGCAGCTTCTACTTTCGTTGTAGCAGTTAAAGCTACATCCTTTAACCCAGTGACCGTCACACTGTAGTCTCCACTTGCCAGAGCAACATTAAACTCAATCACGGCCGATTTCTTATCATCAGCAAAGGTTATAGACTTAACAGACGGCTTTACTGTTCCTCTTTTTACTTCAAATTGTGCCTTGTTAGGATCTACTGCTTTGTTGAAAGCCACCTGTAACTTCTTGGCACCAACCGCGCTTACCGACACTATCCTTAACTCTACAGCTTCTTTTGCCTTCTGAGCAAGTGTGCTGCTTATTACTCCCGTGCCGCCGATGACTTTGACTCCGCTGGCTTTGTCAGCGATGAACTTCTCGGCGTCAGCGATCATGCTGTTCTGCTTTACATAAACAATTGGGAGACCCAATACAGAAGCTGCTACTGCATCAACAAAGCTATCACCGTTTACCAGCGCTACTTCCTTGACATCAAACTTTGCAGCCACTGCCAAGCTGGTCAAATATCTGTCATTGCCAGCCACACGTGTGACAGTACCGCTTACCAGTCCTTCAAGCTCATCTTCAACGTCCTCACTTATGATTCCAGTACCACCAACAATTATTACATTCTCGATGCCAAGGTCTTTGATGGCTTTAGCTGTCGTATCACCCACTGCATTTTGGCCTACCAGCAGAATCGGATACTTGTTTACATAAGCAAGAGGACCTGCTACCAATGCGTCTACCAATGCAAGGTACTGCGTTACGATAGCGGTCTTTGAACCTGTATTAGCCTCTTTTGCGACCGCTACAGCAGTCTCAAAACGATTTTGGCCTGCTACTCTCTCTACCTCCAAGCCCATTGCTTCCAATTCAGCTTCCACATCTTCACTTACAGCACCTGTTCCGCCAACTATGTATGCTTTTTCGGCTTTCAATTCTTTAATGGTAGTCTCCACCACATCCGGAAGCTTATTAGCTTCAGTTAATAGAATGGGGGCATCTTTTGCTCCTGCTAACACGCTTGCAGTCAAACCATCAACTACATTGGGAGTGCCATCCTCTGCATCATCACCCCTTACTATAATTACGGCTTCAGCAGTTGTGTATTTCGCTTTTGCTACTGCGCAGGCGGTCTCATAGCGGTTCTGCCCAGCAATGCGGTTGTCGTCGCTGGAAGCATATACCGCACCTATAGATGCGCTGAATACTGCAGTGAATAAAAACACTAATGTGAGCAAGATTGAGAGCCTTCTCTTCACTTTCCTCTCCTCCTCTAGTTTTTTTTTTTTTTAGCGGTTCGTTGTAAAATTAAATGCAACACCTAAAAAATAGTAGAACCATAGTGAGAAATCCTGTATGATATAGATATCCAAAACCACTAAACATACAGGGAGGTCTCACTATGGCTCAACATAATTGTACCACGAAAAGTCGCTCTTTTAAACACCTAAGTGTCTATGAAAGAGGGAAAATTGCTGCCTTGTACAAAGAAGGCAAAAGTATACGCTACATTGCAAAACAACTAAGCAGAGCTCCAAGTACTATTAGCAGGGAAATTAAGCGTGGCACTGTTACTCAGCTTAAATCTGACTTGTCTACTTATGAAGCATACTTCCCCGAAGCAGGGCAGGCAGTATATGAAAAGAGACGGAAAAATTGTGGTGCTAAACTCAAACTACCGCTCGTTAAGGACTTCATCAGATTTGCGGAAGAAAAGATGCTCCAAGAAAAGCCATGGGCTCCGGATACTATAGTGGGGTACTGTAAGAAGGATCCTAGTTGGAAAGATAAGCCTATTGTTTGTACTAAAACTCTGTATAACTATATAGACAGAGGACTGCTTAGAGTACGCAATATTGATTTGTTACTCAAGCCGAGGCTAAAACCCAGGGATAAGACGAAGAAAAGAGAACCTAAACGGATTATGGGTAAAAGCATAGATTTAAGGCCAAAGGAAGTAGAGACGCGGGAAGAATTTGGGCACTGGGAAATAGATACTGTAGTAGGCAAACGTTCTAGTGATGCGGTACTTTTGACATTGACTGAAAGAAAAACCAGGTACGAGCACATATTTCTTCTAGAATCAAGGAATAGTGAAGCGGTAAAGAAAGTGTTTATGGAGCTTAAAGCCTGCTATGGAGAACTGTTTGGGGAGGTGTTTAAGAGTATAACAGCCGACAACGGTTCAGAGTTTAGTGAGCTATCAACTATTCTAGAGAACCTGAAAAGCGAAGCATATTTTACTCATCCTTACTCATCATGGGAGAGGGGAAGCAATGAGAGGCAAAACGGGATTATAAGGCGTTTTATTCCCAAGGGCAAAGCGATAAAAAATATACCATCAACAGAGGTTAAGGAGATAGAGAGATGGATGAATCAATATCCTAGGAAAATACTGGATTACAGTACTGCAGAGCAATGTTTTTACAGAGAGCTATTAAGTATTTGCAGGGAAAAAGGCAAAGTATTAGAGAGGCAGTTTGTTCAAGCAGGCTAAGGTAGTAGTCTGAAGAAGGCCCAATGATAGTTTACAGTTAAGGCCATTTGGCTGGGTGTGCCAAATGGCCTGGAAACAATTATATCATTTGGTTTATGTTGTCAAGGTCGGGTAGTATTTTCTCGCTTACGCTCGAAAATCTCCACCCTTCCCTTGACAACATAAGGTTTTACATTTTAAACAGTAAAAATTTGGATATCTATATCATACTTTTCCTTAAAAAAGTGTTGCATTTAATATTGCAATTTTCATTTTTTTTTTAGCTTACCTGGTTTTCTTACCAGATTCCCTACTTTTTTGTTGCCCACTACTACTGCTACTTTTCGGGAACCAGGTAATAACCAGACAAGCTAAGATTCAATTTAAGTCTCCTCGAATCAGTCTCTATCTCTATTATATGAGATATGAAATTATTGTCAATATATAAATTGGATAAATTTTCACTGGAAAAACTGCAACATTTGTCCAAAATCTAGCCTAAACTCTTGTTTATTTATTAACGCTGTGAATTCTTTATTTCCCTCTGCTTTGAATTTGTAAATGAAAGAGAAACCTTACTTTTTGGCAGCATCAATAAAAGTGACCTTTGTCTTGTCAAACTTAAAAGTTTCTCTATCTGCATCAAACCAATTTAAAATTCTAAAAAAGGTTTTGACAATTATTAGGAAATCTTTCCAGCATGAAGCTTCCTCCGCATATTCTAGGTTAAGCTTTATCTTCTCAGGCATTATTATCTCCACATACGCTTTCTCCGGGTCCTGAAACTGCCCTAAAATCTCGCTCTCATTGGAATACCTTATAGAAGCAGGGTCAGTTATACCAGGCATAATATCCAAAACCTTCCTCTGTTCGAGAGTGTACAATTTAACATATTTTTCTACTTCCGGCCTGGGGCCCACCAGGCTCATCTCACCTTTGAGGACATTAAACAGCTGCGGCAGTTCATCTAGCTTAAATTTTCTCAAAAAATAGCCAACCCGGGTTATTCTAGGGTCTCTTCCTACGGTGATCAAATTCCCCTTCTGTTCCGCACCTACCACCATCGTCCTAAACTTCCATATTTTAAACGGCTTACCCTTATACCCTATTCGTTCCTGAACAAAGAATACAGGCCCCCCATCGTCGAGTTTTATTAATATGGGTATAATTATAAATAAAGGAATAAGAAAAGGCATACCCACCAGTACCCAGAATATGTCAAAAATCCTCTTGCTAATCCTCATCTTTTATACACCTTCACTACATCCAATACTGCTTCGATTACGTCATACACATCATTATCGGTAAGTTTTGGGCAAAGGGGAATGCTAACCATCCTTAAATAATTTGAATAAGCCACAGGAAAATCTTCCGGCTTATAATTATACTTCTTCCTGTAATACGGGTGAATATGAACCGGGATAAAGTGTACAGAGGTTCCTATGTTCCTTTTGGCCAGCTCCTCGATAAACTCGTTCCTATCAATTTTTAATGCTTGGGTATTCAGCCTAAGCACATAAAGGTGCCACGCATGTTCAACGTAAGGACGTTCTACGGGAATCTCCAGCGCTTCTTCTTCGGAAAAATGTTTATTGTACATCTTCACAATTTCTCTTCTCCGTGCTTGAAATCTCTCAAGCTTTTTAAGCTGGCAGATACCTAGACTGGCCTGAATATCGGTCATATTATACTTAAACCCCGGCATTACCACCTCGTAATACCAGCTACCTCCCTTTGAATACCTCCTCCACGCGTCTTTACTCATCCCGTGAAGGCTTATAACCCTGGCCTTTTCAATAAATTCGGAGTCACCGGTCAGCATTCCACCCTCTGCTGTGGTCAAATTTTTAGTTGCATAAAAGCTAAAACACACAGGATTGCTGCTGGAACCGATGAACTTCCCTTTATATTTTGCCGACACCGCATGAGCAGCATCTTCGATGACAAATAAATTGTATTTCTCAGCTATTTCATAAATATAATCCAACTCCACTGGGTGGCCCGAATAGTGCACTGGAATGATCGCCCTGGTACGGGGTGTAATCGCCCTTTCTATCTTTTCAGGGTCAATATTCAAAGTATCAGGTTCGACATCCACCAGTACAGGGCGGGCACCAACATGCTCAATCACATTAACGGTCGAACAAAATGTCATAGGTGTTGTAATTACCTCATCTCCCTGCCCTATACCCAGTGCTATCAAAGAAGTATGCAAAGCAGCAGTACAAGAATTAAGCGCCAGAGCTGCCGGCGCATTAAAATAATTCTTAAACTCATCCTCGAACTTTTTTGTCTTCGGACCTGTAGTAATCCAGTCCGACTTTAAAGTATCTACTACCTCGTCAATTTCTTCTTCACCTATCAATGGAGGAGAAAAAGGAAGAAAAGTATCCCTCATCTTAAACCGCCTCTCTAACCTGCAGTATTTTTTACCTCTTATCCTTTAATTGCTTCAATAAATCGTTTTGCCAACACATTGTAGCTGTGATTTTTGAGCACATATTCTCTCCCTTTCAAGCCCATTGCGTTTCTCTCTTCTGCTGGCATATCCATTATCCTCTTCACAGCCTCCGCAATAGCAATGGGGTCTTCGGGAGGAATAGAGATCCCGCAACCAGATTCCACAACCGGGTCATTTCCTGCTTCAACGGCATGAATGACGGGTTTCCCGGCCATCATATAATCAAAGAGCTTATTAGGGCTTATTCCAAATCTGTACAACCTATTTTTACGCCAGCCAATATACAAGGCATCCATTTTTCTCAACAAATTTGGAATACACTCTTTAGGTACTGGGGGCAAAAATATTACATTCCTAAGTTGGTTTTCTACAACATATTTTTGAATCCTTTCTTTTTCAGGTCCCTGCCCTACAAGGATAAATGCAACAGGCAAATTTTCAAAGTATCTGGCAGATTCAATAAAATAATCCAAAGCATTTGCAATTCCATGAGAACCTGCATAACCTACAATAAAGTATCCCTTCCCTTTTAACCCCTCGATAACCGCCATGTGCTCCGATGGCAGAGGGACATCAAGAGTTTCCCATTCATCCGTATCAATACCATTGGGAATATATGCAAATTTTTCAGGAGCCAGGCCTCTGCTCACCATATAATCTAAAGCCTTAGGCAGTACCGACACAACCCTGTCGGCATGTTTATATGCAAAGTCTTCGGCCTTCTGCAAAATTACGATAAACGGGTGCCATTTCGACATACCTCCCAGCTCCATGGGAGTCAGAGGCCACAGGTCGTGCACCTCAAAAACCAATTTAGCCCCCGAAAAATTGGCGATGCGGTAAGCAGGATAAATATCCAAAGGATAGGTAGAGGAAGCTATCACCGCATCGGGCTTTATATCTTCAGCCACTTTTCTGCTGATTCTAAATAACTTCCACACAAAAGAAAACATATTCATTACCCTTTTTATATTGTTACCCTTGTAGGTCGGCGTTTTGAGCCATACATATTTTATACCATCTATGAATTCTTCTTCAAGCTCTTTTACTACATAAGGATTTTTACTCCTTAAATGTGAGTATGAAGCAGCCACCACCGTAACCTTATGCCCGCTTATTAACCATTCCCTGGCAAGATAATACGGCCTATACTCCATTCCGTGGGTCGGAGATCCGGCGTAATGGTTGATATACAAAATATTCATGCTAACACCTCAATAAATAAGTTGAGATTTTTATAAACCTCTTTTTATCACTTCTTGGTAAACCGATATAATCTTTGAAGCAACCTTTTCCCATGTATAATTTTCCATAACATGTTTTTTTGCTTTTTCACCAACATCCCGTGCTTTTTGAGGATTGTTCAATAAGAACTCCAAAACCTCCGCTAAACTATCAACGTCCTGCGGCCTGACAAGAAAACCCGTCTCACCGTCTTTTATAACATCTTCTATTCCCTCTCCTTGGCAGGCAATTACCGGCTTCCCACATGCCATGGCTTCAAGATAAACTATTCCAAAGCCTTCACTCCAGCTAGGCAACGAAAAGATATCGGCGTTGCACATATACTTTATCACTTCATCATTTGGCTGTTTGCCCAGAAATTCAACATTGCTAATTATACCTAATTTTTCCGATAAATCCAATAAAGAACCTTTCTCCGGCCCATCACCAACCACCAAGTATTTAACATTAGGGTACTTAGGCAAAAGCCTGGATAAAGCAAGTAAATTGAAATCAATTCCTTTTGTTTTAATAAGATTGGACACGCTTAAGATAATCTTTTCACTACCGCAAGTACCAGTATTTTTAGCTGATAAAGCTATCTGCTCAATCCTGTTCTTATTTATCCCATTATTTATTACCCTTATTTTATCAGAAAATCCAATTTCTGCCTCTGCAATTCTTTTCAATTTTCCACTTACAGTAATAACAATATCAGCATTTTCGAAAACCCTGGTCAAAGACTTCCTGCATCCATGCCCTTTATATATCGTATGCTGCAAGTCCTGCCCATGAATGGTTACCACAAAGGGCTTTTTTAATTCTTTGCTTACCAGCATTGCAGCATACCCGTCCGGTAAAGCTACATGGGCATGGATAATATCAAACTTAAAACTCTCGCACAGCTGCCGGATTAACTTCCTTATTCCCCAGTACATCCTTAAGCCTGAAGAAGCAAAAAATACATCTCTCGGAAAAGCCACATACCTGGGATAGTATACCTCCACACCATCACGCACTTCCCTAAACGGTATTTGAGAATACCTATGCCACTTACTGCTAATCTTATTCAACGGAAAAAAAGATAACGGCACGGGGGAAACAACCTTAATTTCGCAGCCCTGCCTAATCAGCTCTTTAACCTGCTCGTGAACAAAAATTCCCGACAAAAAATTAAAAGACGATGGATACATATGGGATAATACCAAAACTTTCATTTTCACAGGTCCTCCAGGCACTCAAAAAAGTTCTTTACTGATTCTCAAGCAGCTGTTCTTCAGGTACATCCCTTATCTCCCTTGCAGGATTGCCAAAGTAAATCTTGCGGGCTTTAACATCGCGCGTTACCACGCTTCCTGCCCCAACAAAGCCTTCCTCTTCTATTACCTTGCCAGGCAAAATAGTAGCCTGTGCCCCTATCCTACCTCCGCGCTTTACTGTCACTCCCTTGAAATATTTAAAGCGTTCCTTGCCTCGCCCGGCAAAATTATCATTGGATGTCACCACGCCCGGTGCTATAAACACATCATCTTCCAGCTCCGAATAGGCAGTAATATAGGCGTTGGTCTCTAATTTGCATCGTTTCCCAATACGGCAGTAGTTTTCAACCGCAACACCGCGGCCAATAATGCTCTCCTCTCCAATAGTTGTCCTTTCCCTTATGGTTACTAGGTCGGCTATCAAGACACGGGAGCTTATATGGCAGCCCCTGTAAATTACAGTTCCCGCACCTATGAGGCACCCATCCCCAATACATGCGGGAGCAAGGTCACTGGAAGAAACCTCCGTACCGGGTTTAACCGCACTTCTTGGAGAACGCATGGGCATCTTCCCAATAATCGTTCCGTCATCTATCCTTACAAAGCTGCCAATCTTCGTACCGGGGTGTATAACCACATTACTCCCAATAACGCAACCGTCACCTATTTCCACATCCTCGTGTATGACTGTAAACATGCCAATTTTTACATCTTTACCTATCCTGGCACTGGGGTGAATATACTGCATTACGACATCCCCCTTCTTTTGTTCACTCCAACCATATCAAGCGTAGAAAAATCCGCCAAAGGAAGCTCGACGGGCAAGCCTGTTTTCACAGACTTGTAGGCCGCCAGTATAATTTCCAAAGCTTTTTTGCCCTCCTCGCCATCAATAGCAGGCCTTCTATCCTCGCGCACAGCTTTAATCATATCTGCAAATAACGGCGCATGGCCAAATCCATAAACGTTATCCGGGTTTTCCCCATACTCCTGCATAACCTGTTGCTCATCATCCAGCCCGTCGCCAAACTTCCATACCTCTATATGGTTGAGTGCAATCCCCCCGAGACAAACTGTCCCTTTTTCCCCAAATATGCTGAGCGTCTCTTCTAAATTACGCGGGAACACGCATACGCTCCCCTCTACAATGCCTATGGCCCCGTTTTTGAATCGGATAATGATAGCCGCGCAATCCTCCCCCTCAATGGGCCTCAAAAAAGTGTCAGCCTGGGCGTACACCGTCTGGGCCTCTCCCAGGAACCACTGAAGCAGGTCTATATTGTGAGTACACTGGTTCATCAAGGCTCCTCCATCCAAAGCCCATGTCCCTCTCCACGAAGCCTGGCGATAATAATTTTCATCGCGGTTCCAGCGAATGGAGGCTACTCCATGAATCAATTTCCCAAAACGCCCCGCTTCGTAAGCCGAGCGCAGCTTTTGCACGGCCAGGTTAAACCTATTTTGAAATGATACGCACAATTTGCGGTTGTATTTCTTCGACGCCTCTATCATGGCATCGGCATCTTTAATGGACAAAGCCATTGGCTTCTCGACAATAACGTGTTTGCCGGCCTCCAAAGCCTCTATTGCAATCCGCGCATGGTAACCGCTTTCGGTTGCAATGTTCACTATTTGAATTTCGGGATCCATAAGGAGCTTCTGATAATCGCTGTATCTCTTTACATCCATTTCCTGCCCCATACAATCGTTATAGCGTTTTACCGCTGCCTCCATCCTTTCGGGTATCAGGTCACATACCGCTTTGAGCAGTGCATCGCTGCTGTTTTTTGCAATACCTTCCACATGTTTTCCCGATATACGGCCGCATCCAATGATGCCAAAATTGATTTTCTCGTTCATTCATTATCCCCTTTCAAAAAATTCCCGTACAGCCTGTATTATGTACTGCTGCTCTTCTTTTTCCAATTCAGGATAAAGCGGTAGGGCCAGCGCTTGCTCACACAGCTCCTCGGCAACAGGGAAATCACCCCTCCTGTACCCAAGCCCTTTATATGCCGGCTGCAAATGTAAAGGCAGCGGGTAATATACGCCACATCCTATACCTTTTTGTTTTAAATAACTGAGCAATTCATCTCGCTTGGAAGTTGCCAGCACATACAAATGATACACGTGGCGGCCGTAAGGAGCTTCGTACGGGGTTTTAAGAGGCAAATCTTTAAATGCCTGAGTATACAGGGCAGCTTTTTCCCGCCTGGCTTCATTCCATTTCTCCAAGTATTTAAACTTCACCCGCAAGATAGCCGCCTGAATTTCATCTAACCGGCTGTTATACCCCAAACATTCATGATAATACTTTTTCGGGCTCCCATGCACTCTCAGCAAACGTATTCTAGCATTTAGCTCGTCATCCGATGTAACCACCATCCCGCCATCCCCATATCCTCCAAGGTTCTTGGTAGGGAAAAATGAGAAGCAGCCTGCATCCCCTATAGAACCAGCAGGCCTTCCCTTGTAGGTAGCCCCTATAGCCTGACATGCATCTTCGATCACTTTAAGGCCGTACTTTTTGGCAATCTCTAAAAGCGGGTCCATGTCCACCATCTGGCCGAATATGTGAACGGGAATAATAGCCTTGGTCCGTTCACTTATTTTTTCTTCAATCTGATTTACATCCATACAGTATGTCAGCGGATCAATATCGACAAATACGGGACGGGCTCCCACTCGCGAAATGCATTCAGCCGAAGCAAAAAAGGTAAAAGGCGAAGTAATTACCTCATCTCCTGGGCCTATACCCAGAGCATCCAGCGTTAAAACCAGCGCATCGGTACCATTGGCCACACCTATACCGTATTTATTCCCTGTATACTGCGCTATTTCCTCCTCCAGCGCCTTAACATTCGGACCCAGAATAAATTGACCGCTTTTGAGGACTTCTTCAATTGAATCATGTAGTTCTTCCTTAATCAACTCGTACTGTTTTGTCAGGTCGATTAATGAAATATTCATCATATCATTAC
The DNA here is from genome assembly GCF_016908415.1 of Caldicoprobacter guelmensis. Lineage (NCBI taxonomy): Bacteria > Bacillati > Bacillota > Clostridia > Caldicoprobacterales > Caldicoprobacteraceae > Caldicoprobacter > Caldicoprobacter guelmensis. The sequence goes on along the minus strand of NZ_JAFBDW010000002.1, from coordinate 43,416 downwards.
CACCTTCTTACACTATTTTCATTTCCACCCAACAATTTTATCAAAAAACTGTTAAAGCCTGCATATTAAAAACGAGCGATCACAACATCCCACCGCATGATTAAAAACCACCCAAGTAGGCACCGCCATGCTTTACTGCATGGGATTCTTACATAATACACATTACAACAAAATCCAGCAATTACCTGTAAACCAAACGTATAAAAAGCTCAAACTCTATAACTTATATACCTTGTTGGCCGTATCTACTACACCTTTAGTAGCATTTCTTGTATCAAACACCAAACGCGCGTGCTTGACCACCCAATCATAATCTATCACAGTATGCCCGGTAGTGATTATCACCAGATCAGCACTTGATACCGCCTCTTCAGTCAGCTCTATGGAAGCATAATACCTACCTTTCCAGGTAAACTCCGGCACATATGGATCATGGTACGATACAAGAGCAGCTTCTTCTTCCAGCAGGCTTAATACCTTGAGCGCAGGTGATTCCCTTATGTCATCTATGTCGCTTTTATAGGCTACTCCCAGAAGAAGGATTTTAGAGCCGCTCATCGCTTTTTTATGTTTATTCAAAAGCTTCATGGCACGCTCCACAACATATTCAGGCATGTAATTGTTGATTTCCCCTGCAAGTTCAATAAGGCGGGTATGATAATCATACTCTCTTGCTTTCCAGGTAAGATAGAACGGGTCTATTGGAATGCAGTGTCCTCCAAGCCCGGGGCCTGGATAAAAAGCCATAAATCCGTACGGCTTGGTCTTGGCCGCTTCAATAACCTCCCAAACATCAATGCCCATTTTATTGCACAATATAGCCATTTCATTGGCCAGAGCTATGTTTACATGGCGGAATATATTTTCAAGCAGCTTCTCCATTTCGGCCACCCGGGGACTGGATACAGTAAAAACCTCACCTTCCAGCACGTTGCGGTACATAGTGGCCGCGACTTCTGTGCAGTATTTCGTAACCCCTCCAACCACTTTGGGCGTATTCTTGGTATTATACTGCTTATTCCCCGGGTCGACACGTTCAGGCGAAAAGGCCAGGAAGAAGTCCTTCCCGCAAATAAGGCCGGTAGATTCCAGAATGGGTTTCACTACCTCCTCGGTCGTACCGGGATAAGTGGTGCTCTCAAGAACCACCAGCATCCCCCTGTGCAGCCGCTTTGCAATTTCTCGCGTTGAAGCCTCCACATAGGAAATGTCAGGCTGCTGGTGCTTGTCCAGCGGAGTTGGCACGCATATGGCCACCGCATCAACTTCTGAAATACGATCATAATCGGTGGTAGCTTTTAATTTGCCAGAAAAAACCAGTTCTCTTAATTCGGCATCAACTACATCTCCGATGTAGTTGATGCCACTGTTAACCATATCAACCCGCTTCTGCTGTATATCAAAGCCCAAAACTTTATAACCCGATTTGGCCTTTTCTACAGCAAGGGGTAATCCCACATAACCCAAACCAATTACCCCTATTACCGCTTGCTTCTGATTTAATTTATCAATCAGTTCTTGTGCAACTTTATTATCTAAATCGCTCATTTTCATCTTGTCCTCCACTTGTTAATTTACTTATCTCACCCAACAAAAAAATCTTTTAAAATGGATGAGAAACTGATTCCTAGCCTGAAACTTTTTTCAAAGAATTTGCTTTTTGTAAAGGTCTATAAGTTGGCACCAGTTGTTCTATACAATCTATCAAATCCTCGTCCGAATCCATAATCATACTCTTAAGCTTCTCAAGCTCCTTTCTCAAAGTGTTCAGGTCGGTAAACACCGGCTTGCATATGAAAATTTTTTCGTGTTTGGTGGCAGTTAAACCTTCCTCGGCCATTAAAAGCTCCTCATACAGCTTCTCACCCGGCCTTAAGCCGGTAAACTCAATCTTTATGTCCACATCCGGTTCAAACCCCGACAGGCGGATGAGGTCACGGGCCAGGTCCACTATCTTGACCGGCTCGCCCATATCAAGAACAAATATCTCGCCCCCTTTGGCCATAGCCCCTGCCTGTATCACAAGCTGCACTGCCTCGGGTATGGTCATAAAGTAGCGCTTTATCTCAGGGTGGGTAACAGTGACCGGCCCACCTTCCTCTATTTGCTTTTTGAAAAGCGGTATCACGCTTCCGGCACTACCCAACACGTTGCCAAACCTGACCGCGACAAACTCGGTCTTGCTGTGGGCATCAAGCGCCTGTATTATCATCTCGGCAATGCGCTTTGTGGCACCCATTATATTGGTCGGATTAACCGCCTTATCAGTGGATATGAGCACAAAACGCTTTGTACCGTATTTATCAGCACACTCGGCTACGTGGAGCGTACCAAACACGTTGTTCTTTATAGCCTCGGTAGGGTTGCTCTCCATAAGCGGCACATGCTTGTGCGCAGCCGCATGGAAAACGACATCGGGACGATATTTATCAAAAATAGCCTCCATCCTGGCACGATCCCGCACCGAAGCTATCAGCACCCTCTGATCAAGTTGGGGATAATGACGCAAAAGTTCCTGATGCAGCATATAGGCATTATTCTCGTATATATCCAGTATAAGCAGCTGTTTTGGTTCAAACCTAGCCACCTGTCTGCAAAGCTCAGAACCAATGGAACCGCCTCCGCCGGTCACCAGGACGACCTGCCCTTTGAGATACTGCGAAATCTCTTCCAGGTCCACTTTAACCGGTTCCCTGCCCAGGAGGTCTTCAATTTGCACATCGCGGATGTGGTTTATTGTCACCTTCCCATCGATTAGCTCGTAAACACCTGGTAAAATTTTGAGCTTGCATGCCGTTTTTTTGCATTCGTTGAATATTTCCCTTATCTCCCTTTTAGGAGCAGAAGGAATGGCCACGATGATCTCATCGATCCTCTGCTGCTTTGCGATCCTTTGTATCGACTCCCTTCCACCCACTACCGGCACACCTAGAATTTTAGAATTATGTTTTGTTTTATCGTCATCAATGACCACAACGGGCTTCAGTCCCATCTCCGGCCGGTTTTTTAGCTCCTTGATAACCATTGCCCCAGCCTCGCCGGCTCCAACTATCATTACCCTCTTGTACTCTTTGATCCCGTTGGTATATACCACACGAATCCTCTTGAATATGCGGTAACTTACCCTGTTTGTCCCAGTAAGCAGCATGGAAAAAAAAGAATACAAGAAAAATACTCCTATATGCACACGAAAATTCCAAAAAATCAAGCACAAATAGACCACAACCGGCGCACATATAGACGCCACAACCACCTTAATGAATTCATCAATGCTGGCATATTTCCAAAGACTGTTATAAAGCTGTAAAAGATAATACACCACCATGGTGGTAAGTGTAAATATCAAACAAAGCATAAAAAAATTGTTTTTGATATTTTCAGGTATGTTTCCTTCATATATTACATAAAATGAGAAAATAGTAGCCAAATTTATACACATTATATCAATAACTATCAATCCCATATTTTTTTTTAAACTTACCATAGCGTCACTTGCTCCTCTGCCTCAAAAATTGGTAACAGATTCAGCCCGACCTCCCGCAAACCACAACGTACCCCTTCATATAACTACAAAGTAAAACCCACATATGACCCTGCAATATAACTCATTTAAATTTTACTGTATATATACCAGGGTGTCAATGTTATTAATTTGCCAAAAAACAAACCAATCCACGCATTAAAAAACTAGGGCAATCACTCGCTTTTTCTATCAATCAGATGAGCACCCAGGTCTACACGCTTTTCTCTGCCAAGAAACTGAATCCGTACCTTTACCCGCTTTTTTCGAGCATCAATTCTTTCTATAATCCCTTCCAGCCCCTTTAAAGGACCGCTTATAACTACAATGCGCTCGCCTTCCTTGTACACTTCGGAAAAGCCTATCGTTTCTCCCTCGGATGTCAGCGCAAGGATAACAGCCATCTCTTCATCCCTTATAGGTACCGGCTCGGTTTCATCCTTTAAAACGCCGTACACTCTCGGCAGCTTAGACAGTTTATAATACACATCTGTGGTCATCACCGTTCTCACCAGCACATATCCGGGAAACAGCTTCTTGGTTATCTCATAAACCTTGCCCTGCCTTCTCTCTATGAGCTTCCTTTTGGGAATTAAAATATTTATATTCTCATCCGGATACAGCACATTAATGAGTTTCTCAAAATTTTCTTCCTGGCCTGTTTCGACAAAAATGGCATACCATTTCATCTCCGATTCAACATCCATATCCACAGCTACTTCCTCAACCCCCCAGTGCAAATTAACGCAGATTAAAAGCCAAATATCCTCATCCTGGGCTTATACCTCCTTGGGGGCTCTGTGGCAACCATCTTGCCTTGTAATATATGATAAGGCGTAATGCCAACTATCCTTCGCACCTGCTCCCCATCCAGCCAACTTTTTAGCTCCTCAACAGCTTTTTTCATGTAAGGCCCCCTCGTACCATCCGAATGGGCATCGGTACCCAGCACATGCCCCATGCCGTGCGTCAGCAGTATCCGAGCACACCGTTTTACTTGCTTCCCAAAAAAACCGGTTATGCTGCCGGTGTTGATCTGGCACAGGCAGCCCAAATCCACCAAACGATAGAGTACATTCGGATCACGGATGATGGCAAGGTTCCTCTCTGGATGGGCGATTATGGGTATGAAGCCCTTAAGCCTTAGCCTGTATATAAAGTCCTCGGCATACAGCGGCACCTCTCCCATAGGAAGCTCCACCAAAATATAGGAAGTAGCGTTTATGGTCAACCTTTCAAGCCCCCCCACCTTCAGAAAGGCGGGGTCCATAAACACCTCAGCTCCCAGAAAAATATCAAGGTCCATCTGCTGAGCATCCAGCACATTCTGAAGCTGCTGCCTCTGACACTCTACACCTCGCACAAAAGCATCGACGTTTTTTGGATCCAGGCAGTGCGGAGTTGCCACAACGGCGTCTATGCCTTCTTTCACAGCCACAGCCGCCATGGCAAGCGCTTCACCTATGGAACCGGCACCGTCATCCACCTCGGGCAGTATATGGCAGTGGAGGTCCAGCATTACAAATTCATACCCTCGCTTCTCGAAACTGACATTCCATCCATCGAAATCGGCTGCTGCATGGTAGAGCTGCGGCGCTTCTTTTTCCTACCGTGCTCGTCATAGTAGTAATAATAGTAGTAATAATAGCCTCCCCGCCTGTCTGTGGGAACGCCGTTTAGCACAACCCCCAATATCTTAGCATTCACCTTTTGCAGACTGGCTTTGGCCTGAGCTGCAGCCTCAAAGGTGGTCAAACCATAACCCGCTACCAGCACCACGCCGTCCACATACTGGGATAGCACGGCAGCATCGGTAACCGGCAATACCGGCGGCGTGTCTATTATGACCACGTCATAATCTTCTCGCACCTTATCCAGAAGCTCCTTCATCCTTTGTGAGCCAAGAAGCTCGGCAGGATTGGGGGGCTTGGGTCCACTGGTTATGACTTCTAAATTTTCCACCTCGGTCACATTGGTAATATCGCTGTATTTAAGTCCTTCCACCAGTATATTCGTAAGCCCCTTTATGTTTACTAGGCCAAACATCCTGTGAATAGCAGGTTTTCGCAGGTCACAGTCTATAAGAAGCACCCTGCGATTGGCTTCAGCCATAGCTATGGCCATATTGGCAGCCGTGGTGCTCTTACCCTCGGCAGGCCCGCTGCTGGTCACCAGTATGACCTTTATTTTGCGGTCAGTGGACGAAAATTCGATATTGGTTCTCAAAATCCTGTAAGCCTCTGCAACAGGCGATTTGGGATCTGCGTGTGTTACCAAACCAGTAGTTCTCAACCTCTATACACCTCACAAACATTTTACTGTTCCTCATACATTGGGATGACCCCCAGCACAGGCAGTTCAAGGTATCTTTCGATATCCTCCGACATTTTGATGGTGTTATCGAGATATTCTATAAGAAATACCAGACCCAGCCCCAGCATGAGCCCCAGCACCCCGGCTATGGCTATGTTAAGGAGCGGCTTGGGCTTAACTGGCTCTTCAGGAACCTTTGCCACATCAATAACCTGCACGTTGTCCAGCTTCATGATGTCTACTACTTCCTTCATGAAGACCTCGGCAATGGCATTGGCAAGGTCGGTGGCAAAACCCGGGTCAGTATCCTCCACCGTTATGCGTATGATCTCGGTTTCTTTAACCGAAGCCACGGTTATCTTTTTACGCAGGTCGGAAGGTTTCAATTCAAGCTGTAACTTTTCAATGACCTTGTCCAAAACTCGATCGCTCTTTGCGATCTCGCTGTATGTGTTGACCAACTTTTGATTTGCCAGTATGTCGTTGTATTCAATGGTATTGGTTTGGCTATTCTGAGTCTTGCCCACCATGAGCGTCGTAGAGGTCTCGTATACCTCATCTAACAAAAAAAAGCTTACAACAGCACTTATCGATAGGGATATTAAAGTTATCAAAACTATAAGACCCAATCTTTTGCGAATAATTTCGAATAAATCCCTGAGCTCCATTTCCTCATTTAACGCCATAGGTTACACCCTTCCCTCATCTCATGCCGTATTTCGAATTAATTATAGCACACTCGACAAAGAAAGGGAATACAAAAAGGCGGATTTTTCATCCACCTTTTCCCTGTTAAATACATACATGAGACTCCCTTTGATGTTCACCAACACCACTGCCCTCTGTGACCTCAAGTTATTCAATGGTATAAACCAGCGTTACAGTTGCAGCCACCTCAATTTCTCCTTCTGATATGGGGACACTCCAATCGGCACCGGCTTTTTCAATGCCTTCCATCCTCACGTAATCCCTATAATAAGGCTGCACAGAAGCAGAACCTTCGTACACAGCCACCAGCTTCTTCAATTTTGCACCAGACTGCTGGGCTATCAGTTCAGCCCTGGCCTTAGCCTGATCAATCGCTTTTTTCAAAGCATCCCTGTAAGCAGCTTCCTGGTCCAAAATTCCAAAATACACGCCATATGAATAATTGGCCCCTTCTTCATGTACATTGCTCAATATATCACCTACCTTTTGTACATCCCGAACCGTTACCCTAACAGTGTTATTAACCCTATATCCTTCAAGGACATTTTTGTTGCCAACATAATTATACTGTGGATACACATGATAATTAGAAGTCTGAATATCCTTTTCCTCTACTCCCATAGCCTTCAGCTTGTTTATTATCTTTTCCATGATTTTGGCATTTTCCTGCTGCGCCGCTTTAGGGTCTTTCATAAATGTCTCAACACCTACATTTATATATGCCACGTCAGGCTTTACGCTCACCTTATCGGTACCTGAGACAGTGATGATATTCTCTTTTACATATACATTCTCGGGATTGGTGACATTTACTACCGGGGTATCTTTAAGAAATATAGATCCCACCGAGAGGCCTATACATGCCACTGCCAGCACAATGACAGCCACCATCAAAATCTTATTTGTCATGATTTTCACCCTCTCCTTCCTCTTTTTTCACTTCTTGCTTCAATGCAATCCTTGACCTTTTAACACCATACCACACCGTCCATCCAATAACAGCCAATATTAGCAGGTATGGTACAGCACTCACCAGGAAAACTATCAGGTCACCAAACAGCTTGCCAATGCTCTCCCAAGACTTTATAAACCCACTTACAATCCTATCACCCCAGGTTATTGGCTCAGGTTTTTCCTGCTTGATCTCCCTTACTTCATACACATCAACGGAAATACGTGAGTATTGCACCATATTATCCCATTGTTTCAAGGTACCGGTGTAGTTCTCAATCTCGTAGCGCACGCGTGAAAGCTCTCGTTCAAGCTCTATGATATCCTGCAGCTTTTCAGCCTTGCTGAGCAGAGTGAGCAACCTTTCCTCCTGGAGCCTCAAAGACTTAAGTCTAGCCTCCACATCCAAATACTGAGCAGTTATGTCCTCACCCCTTATTTGCCGACTGGTCACGTTGCCCAGCTCTACCATGTCTCCAATAAACGAGTCAAAGGACTTTGAAGGCACGCGTATCTCGAAATGTGCTTTGCGGTTGGACACCTGACCCTGATAAGTGGGTTTGCCCTGAATCTCGGAAGATTCAATATATCCCAGGTATACATTCACTTTGCCGATAATCTCATTCACCGTACGGTCAAATTCTGTAGTCTCCATGCTGAGGTATGCCGAGCGTATAATTTTCCTCTCAGTCCCTGCCTGTGCTCCAATCAAAGCCTGCGCAACACCGGAAAGCTGAGAAGCCAATTTCTCTTGCTCAGCTGCTCCTGGCTTAGTAGAAAGATTTGCGGTTTCGTCTATCCTGCTTGGCGCCTGTTCAGCTACATCTGGTTGCATCTCACCTTTCACGCCGCTGCCAACGCTGTCCTCAGCCCACGCGGCATCGGGTGCCACGCTGTCCTTTGCACCTTCCTCACTCTGATAACCTGCCCTTCCACTGGAGCCAACCTGGTAGCCACCCTTCCCCTGCTCTGCATCATAAAGCGGTGGAACAGCTTGCTCGGTTGCCATATCACGGTTGTATGTGCCCTTATCGACTCCCAGCCCGCTCACCAACAGTGCCACTCCGACTACCAGCACCACAGCAGCAGCCACGCCGGCAGTAACCCTTCGGCTAATTCTCCATTTAATTTTTCTCACCATATTCATGCTCTCCTCCCTCTTCAATCTAACTATGACACGCTCGCAAAAACCGGAAGGCAGTTGGACATCCTCCAGACCAGCACACATTTTCCTTACCTTAAAGATGTCTTCATACTCCTCCTGACACAGAGGGCACTGACTTAAATGCTGCCGCAACTCTATCATCGCAGTGCCGTCCAGCACGCCGTCTATATACGCCGATATATTTTCCCTACACTGTTTGCAATCCACATCCCCGCCCTCCTTTCACCTTTATAGACGGAAGAAGAGGGAGAAAAGTTGCAGTGCAAACGCTAAAATTCACTGATTCTCTCTATAAATCGCACAAATCGCAGTATAGCTTAAAAATCGACAACCTTTTCTATCTCAACCCGCGGCAGCATGCTTTCAAACCCCTCACGGGTACAAAGAAGTGTACCCTCCCTCACCACCGATGCAGTGGCAGCCGCTACACCATAGCGCAGCATATCCTTTAAACCAGCTCCTTCTTTAATCGCAATGCAAAAGCCCGCCACCATGGAATCGCCCGCTCCGGCTGTACCCTTTACTTCTACAGGAACGGGATGGGCATAATACGCCTCTTTCTCGTCTATGATCATAGCGCCCTGACTCCCCATGGACACCCCCACTATGCGCACCCCTTTTTCTAAAAAAACCTTCGCAGCCCTGACTATTTCACCGTAGGTAGTAAGGGTTTTACCCGTCGCCTTCTCAAGCTCGTACAAGTTTGGCTTTATGAGATAAGGCTGCGCTTTTATGCCCTCAAGCAGCAGCTCACCCTCAGCATCCAGCACGCACAGCACTCCGTACCTTTTAGCCTGCTCTATGAGTTCTCTATAAATAGAGGTCATCACGCCCCTAGGTACGCTCCCGCTGAACACCATCATGCTGCTTTTGGGAGCATACATGTCGATTTTATCTTTGAGTTTTTCGATGTGCTCAAGCAAAACAGGATACCCGCTTTCGTTTATCTCGGTGACCACGCCTTGAGATAAGTCAAACACCTTGAGGTTCACACGTACCTCGCCTTCTACCTCAACGAAATCATAGGGAATGCCGCTACTATCTAAAAAGTCCCTTATCATGCGCCCTCTTTCCGTATAGTTAAAGCCGATGCAAAATGCCTTTTCTCCCAGCTGGTGCAGCGCCACAGCCACGTTGATGCCCTTACCGGCAGCGTCCACACGGCTGTCTATAATCCTATTAAGCCCGCCGTAGATGAATTTTTCAACAGTAACCATTCGATCAATGCAGGGATTTAGCGTGACGGTTGTTATCATGGTTATCTGCCCCCCCTCAAAGTCTCATTTATATGTGTATCGTAATAGGGTAGACTTCGGCAACATGGTTGGAATGAAACCATTAGTTGATTCATCGCCCTGAGGTATTTAAAAAAATTTGTATAGAAAAACCAAACCAATATACCGTACACTTTGTCCTACCCCATTTTAATACTGCCGATACAAAAGCTAGCCTGTCAATTAAAAAACCGGGCAGCCTTTCTTATAAGGTGCCCGGGGTTAATATGGTAATATAAAACTCAAACTACTCGCTCTGGGCCTCGCGCCTGGCCTGTTCCACGACTTTGGCGCTTATGTTAGCCGGGACCTCCTCATACCGCACAAAGGTAAGCTTAAAGCTGCCGCGGGCCTGGGTCATGGACCTCAAATCGGTGGCGTAGCGGAACATCTCGGCCATCGGCACCTCGGCATCCACCTTTTGCATGCCGTTCCCCAGCGGCGTCATGCCAAGTATGCGGCCCCGCCTGCGATTCAAATCACCTATGATATCGCCCATGTACTCATCGGGTATTATGACCTCGGCGTGCATTATGGGTTCAAGCAATACTGGCTCAGCCTGTTCCAGCTTCTTGTATGCCAGGTATGCGGCAATCTTGAAGGACATTTCAGAGGAGTCCACTGGGTGGTAGGAGCCATCATAAAGCGTAGCCCTTATCCCCACCATGGGATAGCCTGCCAGCACGCCCTTTTGCATGGCCTCCACCAGTCCCTTTTCAACGGCGGGTATATACTGGCGCGGCACGACGCCGCCTACAATCTTGTCAACAAACTCAAAACGTTGCTCGTCCGGGTTGGGCAGCGGTTCAAACTCGATAAACACATGGCCATACTGCCCATGTCCACCTGTTTGCTTTTTGTGCTTGCCCTCCGCCTTTATGGACTTGCGTATGGTCTCACGGTAGGGCACCTTGGGCTCTTTAAACACCGCATTCACACCAAATTTATTCTTCAAACGGCTGGCGATAACGTCGAGGTGCACTTCACCCGTCCCCCAGATGAGGGTTTCGCCCGTTTCAAAGTTCTGTTCAATTTTAAACGTTGGGTCCTCTTCCATAAGCCTGTTCAGACCGCTAAACACCTTTTCTTCTTCTCCCTCTTTTTCCGCGTTAACCGCCATAGAAATGCAGGGTTCAGGGAACTGGAAGCCTTCATACATGACGGGATATGCCGGATCGCACAGCGTATCACCCGTAGCCGTGTTTTGAAGCTTGGCAAGCGCGCCTATATCGCCCGCCGTCAGCTTATCCACCGCAATCTGCTTTTTCCCTCTCAAGATATACAGATTTCCGCTCTTTTCGCTCTTTTCTTTGTTGGCATTGTAAAGACTCATTCCGTTTACAAGCTCGCCAGACATGACCTTGAAGAGTGAAAGCTTGCCTACGAATGGGTCAACGATGGTCTTGAACACGAAAGCTGAGAAAGGCTGCGTAGCATCGACTTTACGCTTTTCCACTTTACCCGTTTTAACGTTGGTTAAAGATACCTCTGGCCGCTCATCTGGAGATGGAATATATTTTATAAGGCTGTCTATCAATATATCAATTCCCATATTGCTTAAAGCCGAGCCAAACAGCACCGGAACTATGTCGCCAGAGGCAACCCCTTTACGCAATGCTGATTGAATCTCCTCTTCTGTAAAGTCTTCTCCCTCAAAGTACTTCTCCATCAACTCCTCGCTGGTCTCGGCTGCAGCCTCCACCAGGCGCGTACGAATCGATTCTACTGTATCAGAGATATCGCCGGGAATCGCCGTCTCTTTAATGCCCTTATCGCTAAACTCCCATGCCTTCATTTTGACTATATCCACAAGCCCGACAAACCTGCCACCCTTCATGAGGGGTATCTGAAAAGGAGTGATACACGTCCCATACTTGCCTTCAAGCTGTTCCAGAACTTTTTCATAGTTAACATTCTCACGATCCATCTGGTTGACAAAGATCATGATGGGCAAATCATATTCCTTGCAGTAGTCCCACGCCTTTTCAGTGCCAACCATCAAACCCGATACCGCGCCCACTACAATGACGGCTCCATCCACCACCCGCAAAGCCTCAATCATTTCGCCCACAAAATCAAAATAGCCCGGCACGTCTATGACGTTTATCTTATGGCCATTCCATTCAAACGGCGCTAAAGCGGCGTTGATGGATATCTTTCTCTTTATCTCCTCGGGGTCAAAATCGGTAGTGGTGGTGCCGTCATCAACACGGCCAAATCTGTCGATGACCTTGGCATTGAAAAGCATGGCTTCGGTAAGAGTGGTCTTGCCTTCTCCGCCGTGGCCTACCAGCCCGACGTTGCGAATGTTACGTGTTGCATAACTGCTCATGTACATTCCCCCTTACAGCTTATTCGTATTTATTTTTGTGCCCCATAAAGAAGTGCATGCCTTGAAGTGAATTTACTGTAAGTATTTCTGCATAAAGTGCAAATCTCCTTTTTTATTGTAACATATTTCTCAAAAAAACTTAATACGTTTGGGAAAATAATATTTCAAAAAGGCAATTTTTGAGCCCAACCGTTCTTGACTTTTATAACAAATGAAGTTACAATTTGTTAAATATAACAAATTTGAAAGTAAAGGGTGTAGTACATTTTGCAAAAAAGTTCAGGATATAGCAGCACGTTTTAAGTAGAAACTATATTTTTTGTGCAATCGAGTTCTACTTTTAAGGGGGCTTCGCCGTGCAGACCATAACCGTTGACCTCAAAGAAAGGTCTTATCCCATATATATAGCTCCAGAAGGGTGGAAAGCGCTGCCCCTCGCTTTAGAAGGAGCTATCACCGGCAAGAAGGTAATGGTGGTGTGCGATGAGAATACATACAGGCTGTATTACCAAGCCGTAAAAACAGTGCTGGAAGGCCAAGGATACACTGTGTACCCAGCAGTTATTCCTCCTGGTGAGAGCAGCAAGAGCTTTGCCCAGGCTCAAAACCTTTACACCAGAGCCCTTGATGCGGGGCTTACTCGCTCTTCCACCATTATAGCCCTGGGCGGGGGTGTTGTAGGCGACCTGGCTGGCTTCATCGCCGCTACATACATGCGGGGCATAGGCTTTATACAAATTCCCACTACGCTTCTCGCACAGGTAGACAGCAGCATAGGTGGAAAAGTGGCCATAAATCATCCACTTGCCAAAAACATAATAGGGGCGTTTTATCAGCCCCAAATGGTGTTTATAAATCCCAACACCCTAAAGACACTGCCACCACGAGAGTTTGCAACAGGCATGGCTGAGCTCATAAAGCACGCCTTTATAGCCGACAGCCAATTTATATCCTGGCTGGAGCAAAACATGGAAGCGCTTCTTTCGTGCGACGTTCAAACGCTTGCCCATGCCCTTTACTGCTCATGCAACATCAAAGCCAGGGTAGTGGAGCGGGACGAAAAAGAAAGCGGGCTAAGGATGATACTCAACTTTGGCCATACCATAGGCCACGCCATTGAATCCGCCACCGGATATTCTGTATACACCCATGGCGAGGCAGTGGCCATGGGAATGGTATACGAAGCCAAAATAGCTATGCACAGAGGGCTGATAGGGCATGACTATGTAAAACGCCTGTCATCACTGATCGAGAAGGCTGGACTGCCCACCAGCCTTGAAACAGCAAACTGGAAAGAAGCCGACCTGAAACTTTTACTTGAACGAATGGCTTATGACAAGAAGAACACCGACAGCCGCATAGTCTTTGTACTTCCTACAGGATACGGGAGGGTAGATGTGTTCAAGGACATAACAACAGAGGACATAATGCAAGCACTTGCTGAGCAGTAAAGCGGGACTGAAAGAATTATCTGCTTAATACCAGCACAGCACAAGTGCAGGCTGAGCAACGTCGGCACAACTGATTGATTTTGTGGGGCGACTTTGCAGAATTTCCAAGGCCGAGCCTGCAAACAAGCTAAAATAAAGCTCTCGGACTCTTCGAGAGCGTACTTAACTGATAAAGGAGGAATAAAGTATGGTAAAGCACAGAAACATAGTTGAAACCCTTGAACCCTACAGACCAGGTAAGCCGATAAGCGAGGTCAAACGCGAGCTGGGTCTTACCGATGTCATCAAGCTGGCCTCCAACGAGAACCCGCTGGGATGTTCGCCCAAGGCCGTTGAGGCGCTCATCAAGTGGACACAGGAAGCATCCCTTTACCCCGATGGCAACTGTACCGAGCTCAGAAACGCCCTGGCAAAAAGGTTTAATCTGGAGCCAGAACAGTTCCTATTTGGAGCGGGCTCTGACGAAATCCTGGAAATGATAGCCCAGACCTATATCAACCCCGGTGATACCACCATCACCTGCTGGCCATCCTTTTCAAGGTATGAAGCAGTAACGCGTATAATGGATGGTACAATGATCAAAGTACCCCTTAGAAAGGACTACCGCTTTGACCTGGAGGGCATCCTAAAAAGCATAACCGTCAACACCCGCATCATATGGCTGTGCAATCCCAATAACCCCACCGGTACCATAATCACCGCCAAAGAGCAAAAGGCTTTCCTTGAAAAAGTACCCAGGGAAGTGTTGGTGGTGCTGGACGAGGCCTATTACGAATACGCCCATGGCAGAGATTATCCCGAAAGCATAGAGCTGCTTGAAGAGTACGACAACATAATCATCCTCAGGACATTCTCAAAGGCTTATGGCCTGGCTGGACTGCGTATAGGCTATGCCATATCGCACAAAGAGACGATAGAGCTTCTCAACAGGGTACGCGGGCCATTCAACGTCAATGCCGCAGCACAGGCTGCAGCCCTTGCCGCACTAGACGACCAAGAATTTGTACAAAGGAGCGTTCAAACCAACGAAAAAGGAAAACGGTACTTGTACCAGGCCTTTGAGGAGATGGGGCTTGAATACATCCCCACCCATACCAACTTCATCATGGTCAATGTAGAGAAAAACAGCGCAGATGTGTTCAAGGCCCTACTCCAAAAAGGGGTTATAATCCGCGCAGGAGATATATTCGACATGGACAATTGGATAAGGGTGACAATCGGTACACCTGAGCAAAACAGGAGGTTTATAGAGGCTTTGAAAGAGGTGTTGGGCTAAAGATAAAACAGCAAAGCTGCAGTTTGAGAAAAGCCGCGTGTCAAACTTGCCAAGATTGTGGTTTAAACAAATATAAGCACAACCGTATAGTAGCACGGTAGTATGGTAAAAACATTATTACCTTTTAAGCATATTTCAATTTTAAAACGGGAGGATGGGTAGCATGGTTATAGTCATGAAGCCTGACGCCACCGAGGCACAGGTCAAACAAATCGAGGCGCTGCTTAAAAAGCTTGGCCTGGGAGTGCACATATCGGTAGGCACCGAAAGAACCATAATAGGGGTGATAGGCGATAAGCGGGTGTTGGCCGACACTCCCTTGGAACTGATGCCTGGAGTGGATCGCTTGGTTCCCATTGTGGAATCGTTCAAGCTGGCCGGAAAAACCTTTAAACCCGAGCCAACGATAATTCGCATCAAAGACGTGGCCATAGGCGACAAAAAAATCGTTATAATAGCAGGACCGTGTGCCGTTGAAAATTACGATCAAATCATGCAGACGGCAAAGTTTCTCAAATCCCGAGGAGTTCAATTCTTAAGAGGAGGCGCATACAAACCGCGCACATCTCCCTATTCCTTCCAGGGCCTTGAAGAAGAAGGGTACCGACTGCTGGCACAAGCGGCCAAAGAAACCGGGATGCTTGTGGTATCAGAGGTCATATCCCTGCCATCCCTTGAACAAGCCTTAAAATATGTTGACGTGGTGCAAATCGGCGCTCGCAACATGCAAAACTTTCAGCTGCTGCGAGAAGTAGGCAGAGCCAAAGTGCCGGTAGTCTTAAAACGCGGCCTGGCTTCCACAATAGAAGAATGGCTCAACGCCGCAGAGTACATCATGAACGAAGGCAACTACAACATAATACTGTGCGAGCGGGGAATACGGACCTTTGAAGTCTACACGCGCAACACTTTGGACCTCAGCGCAGTCCCGATTATAAAGGAAATAAGCCATCTCCCTATAATCGTTGACCCCAGCCATGGTACTGGAAAGTGGAAGCTGGTGACGCCCATGAGCCGTGCTGCCATTGCCGCCGGCGCCGATGGCTTGATGATAGAAGTCCATCCCGACCCAAAATCAGCGCTATCAGACGGGCCTCAGTCCCTGAACTTTGAAACCTTCGATACGTTAATCCAAGAAGTTACCAGGATAGCCAGCGCAATTGGCCGCGAATGGTAACCTTCTGCGGGAGTGATAGCATTGGGACAATCAAGTATAAAAACAGTGGCCGTTGTGGGATTGGGTCTTATAGGCGGGTCGCTGGCCAAAGCCATTCGCCGCAGCCACCCCAGCTGGCGCATCACAGCGACCGACATTGAAGAAAAGCACATAACA
This sequence comes from Caldicoprobacter guelmensis, assembly GCF_016908415.1. Lineage (NCBI taxonomy): Bacteria > Bacillati > Bacillota > Clostridia > Caldicoprobacterales > Caldicoprobacteraceae > Caldicoprobacter > Caldicoprobacter guelmensis. The sequence continues at coordinate 27,093 of NZ_JAFBDW010000002.1, read as the reverse complement.
ATGGCGCTTGAGGAAGGGGTAATCGACGAAGGGACCACCAATTTTGAAGATATCGTACGCCAGGCCAACATCATATTTTTGTGCGCTCCGGTAGGTGCCATACCCACCCTGCTCAAGCAAGTGGCAGCCTGTGCTTCCGACGGCGCCATAATCACAGACACCGGCAGCACCAAGGAATATATAGTGCGCACCGCCATGGAATGCCTACCCCCCAATATATTCTTCATAGGAGGGCATCCCATGGCTGGCACAGAGCATTCAGGTTATGCCGCCAGCATACCACACCTGTTTGAAAACGCCTACTACATCCTTACCCCCCTTCCTTCCACCCCTGACCAAGCAGTCAAAAGCTTGAAAGACCTGCTGTCGTCCATAGGGGCCATTCCCCTGGTCATGGAGCCGCAGCTTCACGACAAAATAGTTGGTGCCATAAGCCACCTTCCCCACGTGGTGGCTTCGGCACTGGTCAACGCCGTACAGGACATAGACGAACCACAACACCTCAAAGAAAGGCTAGCTGCCGGAGGTTTCAGGGATATAACACGGATTGCATCATCTAATCCAAAGATGTGGCGTGATATTTCTATTTCTAATCGGCAGCAGCTTTTGGAGCTTATCGACAGCATCATACAGCATTTGGACAAGTTTTGCAGGTATTTAAATGAGGGCAACGCCGATAAAATCGAGGAGTTTTTCTCAAGGGCAAAGAGGTTTCGCGACAGTATACCCCGGCTGCAGAGCCAGGCATCTTCCCTCTACCATGACCTGTACGTGGACGTACCCGACCGTCCCGGCGTCATCGGCGAGATAGCCTCCTTGCTGGGGCAGCACAGCATAAACATAAAGAATTTGCGCATAATCAACAGCCGCGAAGACGAGCCGGGAGGCTGCCTGGTGCTGTCACTGCAAAATGCAGCATCCCTGAGAAAAGCAAAAGAGGTGCTAGACGCCCAAGGATACAAAACTTATGCAAAGTGAAATTTCCTAAAGTCTATTATTTATCGATTACCAACTATTCTAAAAATTAGGTATCCTACCATAAAAACCTGCTTAGAGAAAAATATGTAAAAATTTGTGGCGCAAAAACTACAACTTATACAAGCTAAATATTCGGCTATACAATTCAAACGTCAAACATTATCGAAAAGTAGCTGAGCAATATTTGACATAACCGATTAATTTTGTAGGACAACTTTTCAGCATTCCCACAACTCAACCTGCAAACAACCTAAAATAAAGCTGCCGGACTTTTTAGAGCGTACAAACACTAGAAAAGGAGGGAAGAGCGCATTTGTAAAGAAGAAATATAAGGCGCTCGTACATCATGAAGCTAACCGTAACTCCTGCTAAAAGGCTTGCCGGAGAAATCCGCATCCCCGGCGATAAATCCATATCTCATCGAGCCATAATGCTGGGCTCCATAGCCAAAGGCGATACACACATCTCCCATTTCTTAATGAGCGATGACTGTTTGAGCACCATACGAGCATTCAGACAAATGGGAGTGCCTATAGAAATAACCAATCCAGAAACCGTTATAGTTAAAGGACAAGGGTTACATGGCCTTAAGGCCCCAAATTCAGCAATAGACGCCGGCAACTCGGGGACCACCGCCAGGTTACTTGCCGGGTTACTTGCAGGCCAAAGCTTCAACAGCATCATAACGGGAGATGACTCGCTGCGCAAGCGCCCCATGGACAGGGTGATTATCCCTTTGCGCCAAATGGGTGCTAACATCACTGGCACGCAGGATAAATACCTTCCCTTATCAATTAGGGGCAGTGCTCTTAAAGGAATAAACTACCATATGCCGGTGGCCAGTGCCCAGGTCAAGTCCTGCCTCATACTGGCTACGCTGTATGCCGATACGCCCAGCCGGATATTTGAGCCAGCACTCTCACGAAACCACACCGAGCTAATGCTTCAGGCCTTTGGTGGCAGGCTGGACATATATAATAACGAAATAATCGCCTATCCCGCCAATCAGCTCTACGGCCAGCACGTTCACGTACCAGGTGACATATCGTCAGCCGCCTTTTTCATAACAGCTGGGCTGCTTGTGCCAAACTCCACTCTCGTGTTAAAAGGAGTAGGACTAAACCCTACTCGCACCGGAATATTGGATGTTTACAAAGAAATGGGTGGCGACATTGCCATTGAAAATACCTCTACTTCAGGGGGAGAACCAATGGGGGATATTATTGTAAAAACCTCCAACTTGGAGGGTACCGTAATAGGTGGTCAGCTCATCCCCCGCCTCATCGATGAAATACCCGTCATTGCTTTAGCCGCCACGCAAGCCCAAGGCACCACCATCATAAAAGATGCACAGGAGCTTAAAGTTAAAGAATCCAATCGTATAGCCACCGTGGTTGATATACTGTCACGCCTTGGGGCTGACATTGAAGCCACCGACGACGGCATGGTCATACATGGACCAACGCCACTTAAAGGAAATCAAGTGGACAGCTTTGGGGACCACAGGCTGGCCATGATGGCAGCCATCGCTGGGCTCATCGCGCAAGGCGAGACTACCATCAACAGCTGGGAATGCGTGAATATATCATTCCCCGGATTTTACGATGTGCTAAGCAGCTTGCAAAAGTAACAATATCTAATTATGCTCAGTTAAGCATCATTTGGACATAATTTTTATAAGCTTGTATTTCTTCCTGGCAGGTGAGAATCTCTATTTCCAGAGAAATAGTCCTCTTTTCACCCGGTTTTAAATATTCTAATTTACCCTTTTGTCTGGTTGCATTTCTGCCTATGGGAACGCAGTTACCGGGTTCAAGCCCCACCACGTAATCTTGCTGCCCCATCATCTTCCACTCTGTGAAAAAGGGTAGCTCTTTTTTATTGTAACGGATGCAAATACCCAGCTTAATGGATTCATTGACTATTCCCACACACGTATTACCTTTATCATCCTCGGCTAATTCATGGAAAAACACTTGCTCTCTATAACCAGGGGTCGGAGGCTCAAATTTATTGTATCGCTCAATACCCTTCTCAGCCTCCTCATCCCGTGGAACAGCCTTGACAATAGGAGCTATCAGTTCACTATCCTTGTCCACTACAGGAAAACCTATATTCATGTGATAGAGGATCATAAACGGAGTATCCTCATACCCTTCATTTAAAATTTCATCATAAATGACTACTTTATTTTCCCCACCATAAGCCTCAATCCTTCGATGCAACAGTAGATTATCAGAAAACATAACAGCCTCGCGAACCTTTCCTTCTACAGTTAATACCAAATCATCCCCCACCCATGTGGTACTATGGCGTACCTCTTCCGCAGGTATATTTGATACTCTGCCATGCAAACCCAAATCCCATATCCCTTCTTTTTCTGGAGGTCCGACATGTGTAAGCCCACAGGTGGTCAAAATCCCGCCATAAAAATTTCGCAGCCATTCGTAACCGTAAGGATTATAATACGAAGAATGGACAATGCCACACTTGCTTATAAATCCTATCGGCCTGCCGTTGTGCTCCATCCAAGCGATGTCCATAGCCCTGCCAGGTAGAACAGTAAAGTAAAGCCCACTGCCGGTCTTTACGTCTATGGCATCCACGCCCTGAGCACGCCCTTCCTTCAAAGTATACGCCTTTATCCCGGCAATCTGGGATATGTCTCCCACCCTCTGCCTTATCTCATCTTTTGTAAAGACTTTATCGAACAGCTTCACGATGTATTCCTCCCACCTTTGTTAAATTCATCCTTTTCAATTTCTCAGCCTTACTAAGAAGCTCATCAAGATTACACCCGACTTGTATCATGCTATAGAACTCTTTTACCATTTGAGCAACAGGCATCAAATCATCCACTAACCCACATAACCCCTCAAGTAGATTATCTATATAATTTTTTTCTTGCAAAAGATAAAGGTTCTGGCTTGCAATATCGTCTTTGGTTTCAAAGGCAAATTTAATGCCCGCAGCTATCCCTAAAGCCATATACACAGGGTTTATACCTTGTTTTGAACATAGCCTAGCTGCTCCGACCAATCTATCATTCCTAGATAGCTTTCTGAGAGGATCCCTACCAACCCTTTTCACTGTATCACCCAGCAATTTGTTGCCAAACCTATACAACAAGTCTTCTGCATGATTAACAAGTTGCTGCATAGGTACACTATACTCGCTTGATAACGCTGCAGCAGAATCAATAAGTGCCCTTAAAGCTATGAGCTTAATTTCAGGGACTTTTACAGATTCCCATATATACGTCTTGTTACACAAAAAACCAAGATAGGCAACCACAGCATGCCCCATATTGTGCATAAAAAGCTTTCGCTGTATATAAAAATCAAATGGTGCAAAGGGAACCATGTTCTTTATTTCAGGTATCTCGCCTTTAAATGATGCTTTGTCTACCGGAAGCTCACAATAGGGTTCAACCCAAACCCTAAGCGGATTCCCTTCTTGCATCTCTTTGGTGATTACAGGTATCATCCTCCCTATGGATGCCTCAACCAAACCAATAGTATTATCAAAATATACAATCTCCTTCTCATTTAACTCTTGTTTTATAAGCTTTGCAAGATAACGATCAGCATCGAGAAGATTCTCACAGATGATGATATTTAAAGGCTTAAAATTGCCTTCAAGCCACTTCTTTTTAAGGCCCATAGCAATAGTTTTAACGATATTTGGAAGAACATTTACACCAACTGCTGTAGCCATTATATCTGCAGATGCTATCTCTTCAGCCACCCTCTCAATATCACCCGCATATACTCCCCGCACATTTTCAACTACTACTTCAGTATACCTCTCATCTTCAACAATCCTTATAGGATAACTTCTATCTTTATTCAGTCTCTCAATGATAGTTAAATTTATATCAACAAAAACAACCTCATAACCCGATTCACTAAAAAGCTGCCCAATAAATCCCCTCCCTACGTTTCCTCCTCCATATACTATAGCTTTCTTCATCATTTTTTCTCCTTTCCTTTATTTTTTAAGTTTGTTTTTCAAGACAGCTCCTCCCTATACTTGTCCATAATTGCCTTAAAAAGTTCGGCAGGGGTAGGGGGAGTATAGGTTATGGCGTTAGCACCTGCCTCGATGGTAGCCATTATGGTCTCTTCACTTGGACCACCTGTCGCTATGATGGGTACAGTAGGCAGCTGATCCCTTATTTTCTTTATTATATCCACCGTCTTGCGAGCGCCTGAAACGTTGAGAATTGTAGCACCTGCCTCTACGCGGGCTTTAAAATCAGTATTCTCCGATACCACCGTCACCACTATCGGGATATCGATGGTCTCCCTCATCATGCTGATTACCTCGTTGGGCGTTGGAGCATTCACCACTACTCCAATAGCACCTTTAAATTCGGCGTCCAACGCTAGATTCACCACCCTTTTCCCAGTGGTTATTCCCCCTCCAACACCGCAAAAAACCGGTACATCTGCCGCCATCATTATAGCCTGAGTTATAGCAGGCTGAGGCGTGAATGGATACACCGCCATTATTGCATCAGCATTGATATTCTTTATGACCGCTACATCGGTGGTAAACGCCAAAGAACGAATAACCTTGCCAAAAATCCTTATACCGCTTGCCTGCTGAATACAAGCAGGTACCTCAATTAAGTGCTTCCTCAAAGTACCTTTTATTTCGGGAATGTATTTTGTCATAGACACCTCTCCTTTGGTGAACTCTCTAAACTATACAAATCTTAAACACCTCAAATTTTCCCTTATCACAATCTTGGCTTGTCCCATTCCTGCGTTATTTCAAAAATTGAATTGCTAACAAAAAATTAAAACCTTTGTTTACATCCAAACAATTAGAGTTTATAAATATTATAATTCCAGGGTAAAATTTCCATCAAGATCTTTTTTCTTTACAAGCAAAAGCACTCCTTACGCTTTCCTCAATGCATCAGCAATTCCGTGATAAACTTGAGCCTCACCGCCGGTTAACCTCAATAACACTATTAAAACGATTATTGCTATAAGCAGCACAATCCCCCAAACGAGCATTCTCTTCCTAAAGAAAAAAACATGCACATCCTCCACCCCCTTAAATATAAAGTATGCAGGGGATATCGGTTTTAGAATAAGCAAATCAATTTAAATCAATGTAATATTTTTTAAAACGTTGAGGAAACACTATTCGTACCAGTATTGGATAAACCAGGAACACTCCCGAAAAGTAGCTGAGCAACATAGGCACAACAATTGATTCTGTAGGACAACCCTGCAGAATAATTAAAGGGTGAAGTCTCCAAAGCGGACGTGCAAACAGGCTAAAACAAATCTCTCGGACTTTTCGAGAGCGTACACCATTAAAAAGGAAGTGTAGTTTGACTTAATGGGAGAACCCACACTACAGGAACTTCTTTTAAAAATCGAATCATTGCGGGAATCCATGGAGAAACTCATATCGCAAAAGGAGCTTAAAGATCCGGAAATCCTTGAACTAAGCAAACAGCTTGATGAACTGTTGGTAAAGTATTATGAAACCCTCAAAAGCAAACAATAAAAAATCTTCTCAAGTTTGTTTTTCTATCATGGGTACAAACCTTACATGGCATATCGGCTCTTTCTTCAATCGCCCATCCACCTTTGTAATGCGGTAAAGCATTTGCACGCCGTGCTCAGGACCAACAGGTATCACCATCCGTCCTCCTTCGGCCAGTTGGTCTATAAGAGCCTGCGGCACTCGTTGGGGAGCACATGTAACCATGATAGCATCATAAGGAGCATGCTCCTCCCATCCATCAAATCCATTCCCTATTTTATAGTAAATATTTGTGTATCCAAGAGACTTCAAAACTTCCTTTGCTCGCTCCTGTAAAGGCTTTATCACTTCCACTGTGTACACCTCTTTGGCCAAGCGCGCCAAAAACGCAGTTTGATACCCTGAACCGGTGCCGATCTCAAGGACCCTCTCACGGCCCTCAAGCATCAAAAGCTGCGTCATATACGCCACCAACGAGGGCTGGGAAATAGTTTGGCCAAACCCTATGGGCAATGGAGCATCCAAATACTCATCATCCTGATAAGCCTCCCCCAGAAACAGCCTTCTGGGAATAGAATTCAGCGCCTCCCACACCCTGTCATCCGTTATTTCCGGCATGTATTCCCTCCTCCATGCCATACCGCCAACCTCTCCTTACATTTTATCATTACCCTTTTATTGCTATTTTATCATATAAAATTGTCCATCGGCAGTCACGGCAAGTATAATCTAGTCACAATCAAGCCCATTTTAGTTCAAAAATGTGATAAAATATTTCCCGTAAATAACACCGCCCTTAACCTTTTCTATGCGATGGAGGTTTAAGAATTTTTAAGCGATGAAGCCAAAGAAATCCGTCAAATCGTACATATATGAAAGGGATGGGCATAGGTGCCATTTCTGTGCCAAACGCCTTGAATTTCACCAAGCAAGCCTAGACCATTATTTGCCCAAGAGCAAAGGTGGCACCAGCGACATATTCAACCTGATACTGAGCTGCAAAAAATGCAACAAGCTTAAAAAAAGCTCCATCCCCGCCGATTTTGAAGAGGTAATGATACAGCTATTTAAAATCGGCGTGAGGGATGGAGTGATCAGGACATCGCTGCCCCAATTTTCGACCGATGAGATAAAAAATATAGCGGAAAACATAGACAGGGTGGAAGCGATAAACAAGTACGTGGTATTTCAGAGCAAAACCCACCGCTTATATATCAAAAACAACCGCATTATAAAAATCATACATCTTGGTACTCAGGTCGATATTTCACAGTGAACCACCCCTTACAGAGATGGATGGCTTTCTGCTTCACAAGACATTTCCTAATAAAGTATAGCCTACACACTCTCCGTAGCATTAGATTTGACCTCGGGTAACTTACCCCCAGTTTTTACCCATCCATCTCCACTACCAAATGGGAGTGAACGCCTTAAAAGACCTCTTCAATATAATATTCCTGAGTGCCCAATCCCCTTTTCTCCAATTCTCTCAGCTGAATAAATGGATCTTTTCTGTGTATGCGCTCAAACAGATGGCCATGGTCTCCCAGCTCCATGCCCTGCGGAAGGCCTGACGGAATGAGGTCCTCCACCTTGATGGCATCCAGTGAAGCCCTTTCAATGGCAACTATATCCTGGGAAGCAAACACGCCTATATCAGGCACCAGGGATGGAGTGGTAAGCCCCCAACAATCGCACAGTATGGTTATATTGGTGAGAAAATTGATATAAAACACATGCCCTGGTTCAAACGTCTTAAGCACCTCATCGGTACACAATGCCATTCCCTTCTGGAAATCCTCATACCTGTTAGCATCCATTTTGATAGCGCCAGTGGGACATACCTTCACACAGTGCTGGCAAAATGTACAGTTGTGGAAAAATACCCTATATTTTCCGTTTTCATCAAAGCTATTGGCATCATGGTTGCAGTTTCTAATACAGGCTTCGCAGTGGATACACAGCTCTTCTTCCCATGTAATCCCACCCTCAAGGCCGTGGATTTGCTGCCTAGTACGATCAGTCACACAACCCATGGCAATGTTTTTACAAGCTCCCCCATATCCGCACGCACCATGACCTTTAACATGGGAAAGGTTGATCATAACTTCAGCGTCATGTATGTAACCGCCAATATCCACATTTTTAAACGTCTTAAAGTCTACATATTTTTCATAATAATACTTTCCTAACAATCCACATACTGGAACAATGGGCACTCCCAGATATTCCTCTGTATAACCCCTACTTCTTGCTCCCGAAACCACTTGGTCGGTTATATACACCTTTGCCCCATACTCAAGCAATTTATCCACCAGGATTTTGACAAACAGGGGATGTATGGTGGAATAGCCGATATTCCTTCCTAGGTGCATCTTTATAGCCGTCCATTTTCCCTTTACAACATCTTGCATACCCATTCTGTCTATGAGCCTACCAAACTTGGCCGGAAGCGTTACATCTGCATCAAACTTGTCGTATTTTACAGATGCAAACAATACTTTTGCTTTTTCCCCCATATTTCTTCCTCCTTCATATTAACTGCGTTCTTTCTTGGTCGTTTTTATTCTATCACAAATGCACATTATCATCAATACAACCCAAGGGCTTCTATATCGCGGTCAGCATTTTGCTGCAAAGATAACAATATCGATAACCCTAATAAAAAATTAGGGTAACAGAAAATCTCGATGTTACTTTCAAAATATCCAACCATTATCCACATTTTGAATACCCACAGGAGCGGCACACGACGCATCCACCATCGTGTTCCATAGTCGCTCCGCACTCAGGACATTTCTGCCCTTTTTTCTGAAGCTTGCCACTATTCTCTAAAGAACCGGCCGGTAAATCTACCGAAGAATCACTATCACTCAGCGGAATCCCGCCATTTTCTTTGTAGGGGTTGTTACACACATCCTTTAGAGAACAAAGCGAACAGTTGGCAAGGCAGCTGTGCTTGTCTACCATATCGGGGCTACCGATGTCAAGTTCCTCGGCTTCCAGGTTATTGTTGAGCCTTAGCTTTACCACCTTCTCTAGCACCCTGCCTATAGCATCAGGACACGATAACACCTTAAGCCCCTTCTGCCTCAGGGTAGAATGGCATCTTATACCCTTGAGCTGCTCTATTATGGTGTCAACATCCATGCCGGAGCGCAGCGCTATGGAGATCAAGCGGCTGGTGGCCTCGGACTGTGAAGGACATCCGCCTGCCCGCCCCAGGTTGGTAAACACCTCACATATCCCCTGGTCATCATAATTGACGGTGATGTACAAGTTACCGCAGCCGATCCGCACCTTTTCGGTAAAGCCCATGGTAACGTCAGGCCTTGGCCTGGGCGTTATTTTTGGCTGCTTGTTTTCAGCCTGCTCCTTTATGCGGCTGTATATTTTCTCGGTGAGAGAACCGGTTTTATCTTTTTTCTCGTCTTTTTTATCAATTTTTGGCTTATCTTCTATCGGCTTCTCCTCTAGAGGTTTATCTTCTTTGGGCTTAACGCTCAAAACCTGGCCTTCACGGCTGCCGTCCCTGTAAATGGTTACGCCCTTGCACCCCAGCTCGTAAGCCAACCAGTAAACCTTCCTTACGTCCTCCACGGTGGCGCTGTTGGGGAAATTGACCGTCTTTGACACGGCGTTATCCGTATATTCCTGGAAAGCTGCCTGCATGCGCACGTGATATTCAGGCGAGACGTCGTGGGCGGTCACAAACACCCGCCTTACATCCTCGGGTATCTCTTCCATGCCCTGGATGCTACCTCGAGCAGCTATCTTCCTCATCAGCTGGTCAGAATAAAACCCGCGCTTTATGGCCACTTCTTTAAAGTATGGATGCACTTCCACCAACTGATCGTTATCCATCACGTTGCGCACAAAGGATATGGCAAACAGCGGCTCTATCCCACTGGTGGTACCGCATATGATGCTTATTGTACCGGTTGGGGCTATGGTGGTAGTAGTGGCATTCCTCAGCCTTAGGCCCTTATGCCTTAAGGTGCTCTTTTCGAAGAATGGGAATACCCCTCTTACCTCGGCAAGGCGCGCCGACATCTCCTTGGAACGCTCCTGGATGAACTTCATGACTTGGCGAGCAAGCTCCACCGCTTCATCAGAGTTGTAAGGAATGCCCAGCTTGAACAGCATGTCGGCAAATCCCATAACTCCAAGGCCGATCTTACGACTGCCCTTGGTCATCTCCTCGATCTGCGGCAGCGGATACTTATTTACGTCTATAACGTTGTCCAGGAAGTGCACCGCTAAGTCCACAACCCTGCCCAGCTTATCATAGTTTACGACGTACTTCCCGTCAACCTCTTCAACCATTCTGGATAGGTTTATGGAGCCAAGATTACAGCTCTCATAGGGCAGCAGTGGCTGTTCGCCACACGGGTTGGTGCTCTCTATCTCCCCCAGCTCAATGAGCACATTATCCCTGTTTAAACGATCCAGGAATATTATGCCGGGCTCCCCGTTGTGCCAGGCATTTTCGACAATTTTATCGAATACCTCCCTGGCATTGAGCCTGCCGGCTGGCTTTCCAGTACGGGGGTCTATGAGGTCGTAGTCCTCCCCCCGTTCCACGGCTCGCATAAAGGCCTCGGTAATACCAACGCTTATGTTGAAATTGGTTATATCCGAGTTGTTCTTCTTGCAGTCGATGAATTCCAGTATATCAGGATGGTCCACCCTGAGTATTCCCATATTGGCACCACGCCGTGTTCCACCTTGCTTTACTGCCTCGGTTGCGGCGTTGAACACCTTCATAAAGCTGACCGGGCCGCTAGCCACGCCGCCGGTAGACTTCACCGCAGAGCCCTTGGGGCGCAGGCGCGAAAAGCTGAACCCTGTGCCGCCGCCGCTTTTATGTATCAGTGCAGCGTGCTTTACAGCATCAAATATGCCTTCCATGCTGTCGGGAACGGGCAGCACAAAGCAAGCAGACAGCTGCCCTAAGGGTCTTCCGGCATTCATGAGGGTTGGAGAGTTAGGCATGAACTCGAGGTTTACCATGAGGTTATAGAATTCCTCTTCCACCGCTTCCACATCAGCATCGGGTGAATATATCTTATCAGCCTGTGCGACATGCCTTGCCACGCGCCTGAACATATCCTCAACCGTCTCAATTATATTGCCGTTTTCGTCCTTGGCCAGATACCTCTTTTGCAGCACTTTTAAAGCATTCTCAGTCAAAAACATAAAATTCCCTCCTGTTTGTTCTTTTGTATAACCGTTTTTGGGAAAGAACAGCCTACCCGTGTGAGTGAACTACCATCCATATAAAGATGTGGAGGCTTTCTCTTCCATCGACCAAACTTGCCACCGAGAAGGTATCTCCCGGCAGCAAAGGTCCAATCTCCGCAGGCATAAATTTAAGTAGCTCATATCATCCCACTACCTGTCCGTACAACCAAGCATAATTCGTCTTCATTTTATTACAAATGGAGATTTCTTGCATATAGAAACCCAATATTTCATTTATTTATGGCTCATAACCATTATGTACATATAAAAGCTATATATCCATTATATAGTATAACTTTATCTGTCTAAGTACTATATATTGTATCACTTCTTCTTCTATGACGTCAAACGGTCATTTATCACGGAAAATATACTTTTAAGTGTTCTTTTTTCACTATTGCAAGCTAAGACGAGCAAAAATATATTAAAAAAACAAATGGGACCTATTTTTATAGTAAACCGGTCCCATTTTTGTCGCCTTATCGCTTTTCGCATTGTGTGCTCGTTCACATACTTCCTTATTCACCTTTCTATTCATTATAAAGTTTTTGTCTCCTTTCAAAGCAAACCTTTCTTCAATTTACTGCAATATCCCCTCAAGGTTGCAATCCAAAAATCATATCCAAATGCTTAGGAAAACTCACCGCTGTACCCTACCTGAAGCATCCCCCTTCATCAGGGCCTCAACCTCCTGAACCGACACCTGGTTGAAATCACCCTCGATGGTGTGTTTAAGAGCAGATGCTGCAACAGCAAATTCCAGGGCATACTGCAGGTCCTTACCTGTGATAATGGAATATATAAGCCCGGCACCAAATGCATCCCCACCGCCCACGCGATCCACAATGTGGAGCTTGTATTTCCTAGAGAAGTAATACTCCTTTCCATCATACAGCATACCAGACCAGTTGTTGTCAGACGCCGATAAGCTCTCCCTCAATGTGATAGCTACCATCTTGAGATTAAAACGGTTATACAGTTCGCGTGCCACGTATTTATATCCTTCCAGATTGAGCTGACCGGCAATCACGTCGGTTTCGGGCGCCTTTATACCAAACACCTTCTCAGCATCCTCCTCATTGGCAATCACTATGTCAACGTACTGCATGAGGTTTCCCATTACTTTGCCGGCTTTTTCGGTAGACCACAACTTCTTGCGATAATTTAAGTCACAGCTTACGGTAAGGCCCATCTCCTTCGCAACTTTGCAGCCCTCTTCAACCAGCTCCGCTACATTGTCTCCCAGTGCCGGAGTAATACCCGTGAAATGGAACCATTCGGCACCTTCAAAAGCGGCTCTCCAGTCAATATCGCCCACTTTTGCCTCTGATATGGCAGAGTGCGCCCTGTCATATACCACATTGGACGGCCTCACCGAAGCCCCCTTTTCCATAAAATATATGCCTATTCTGCTGCCTCCCCTAGCTATGTAGCGCGTATCGACACCATAGCGGCGCAGCTCGCTGATGGCTGCATCCCCTATGGGGTTTTTGGGAAGCCTTGTGACAAATACAGCATCTATACCAAAGTTGGCCAGCGACACCGCCACATTTGCCTCTCCGCCACCGTATACCACATCAAAACTGCTTGCCTGGGTAAACCTTAAATATCCTGGTGGTGATAACCTCAACATAATTTCTCCAAAGGTCACTACTTTTTTAGACATGTACAAAAACCTCCCTACCTTAAATTGTTGGCACAATAATATCTACTTGAATCGCTGTTAGAGACAAGAAAAAGTTTCTTAAAGAAAGCGCATTCACCAACTTATCCACAACTTATTGTATACTACATTGTCCATCAAAGTACAGATTTTATGAAAAACCTATAAGAAGCAATCAGCAACCTGTACCACAAGAATACCATCTGGCCACTGTCTCGGGGAAGTACCCTACAAGACAGGACATCTATACAAATCAAAAAACCACCCTGTCCTCAAAGATTATGCCCAATAAGTTCCTTCACCTCAACAAATTCCCCTGGCTGTTCTAATCCTTGCAATAAACTCCTGCGCAGTCCTGGTTATGGCCTCATAGTCTCCCGTCTTCGCTCCTTTAGTCAGTGCGCTGCCCACACCCACCGCCACAGCACCGGCTTTGATCCACTCCTCAACGTTCCCCAGGCTGACACCACCGGTGGGCATGAGTTTTGCGTAGGGTATGGGCCCAAGTATGGCTTTTATGATTTGCGGCCCAAATAGTTCCCCCGGAAAAATCTTGATGATGTCAGCACCCGCCTCCATTGCTTCCACAACCTCTTTAATGGTCATGGCCCCTGGCATGCAGGGCACCCTGTACCTGTTGCAAAGCTTGACGATTTCAACGTTTAAGTAAGGGCTTACCACATACTGTGCCCCCGCGAGAATGGCTGTTCTAGCCGTTTCGGCATCCATTACCGTCCCGGCCCCCAGCAGGATTTCACCCTTAGTATAAACCTTTGCCAACTCCTTGATTACATCGGCAGCTCCTGGAACGGTAAATGTTATCTCTATAGCAGCTACTCCACCCTTCATGCAGGCATCGGCGATCTTTAATGCCTGCTCACCAGACTCAGCCCTTACCACCGCCACAAGGCCGCCTTCAACTATCTTTGAGAGAATCTGCTCCTTATCCATTGAAGTACATCTCCCTTCTTTACAACAAAAATACAAATATTTCCCGGTAAAAAAGTTACAGATAAACCTGTTTTTATATCCTCTTGTTTATGAAATCCCAAAAGTTCTGGCTGAACAGCTTTTGCACGTCCCTGCGTATCTCGCTTTCTTCAATCTGCCAACCCGTCTCCATCAAATCCTTATACTTGTCAAACAGCACATCAGCTATGACCTTCCTGGAATGAGCCCATTTATAGATAAGCTGGTCCAGCACACGGGCATCCGAGTGCTGCGGTATGACGTTAACACCTAGAAGTTCAAACCGCATACGGGTTATCTCGTCGACCAAACTGGGGTTGTTAAGGAACCACCAGCATCCAAATATCATGAGATTTCTGAACTTGCGTGCCGCTACACTCAATTCATGTTGATTCTCCCTTGATAGCATGGTAACCATAAACTTGTTGTATGGATAGTTGGCGCACAGATACTCCACAGCCTCAATGCTGCCCTTGCCCACAGAATCGCCCGCCAGCTTAAGCCCAGGATTGACAAGCTTCTTTACACCTATCATCATCGCTAGGGGTATGTTGTGCTCTCTACATACTGGCAGAACGCATTCCTCAATGAGCACTGCCCTGGTGGAGTTCTCTGGAAAGGCAAAGGTTGGTGGCAACGATACAGCCATATACACCGGCTGCATACGATTTACCCAATCGCTTAAGAAACGCCTTACCTCTTTAAGCGTTGCCTGGTTCAATTCTTTATCGACGCCATAGCCCCATTCCTTAAGCCTCATCCACGTCTGATCCCAGGTGTTGAGAAGGGGGTCAATGCGCAACGCTGCCTTAAACCGCGGGTCAGCTTTGTAAGATTCCAACCACACCCTTCGTTCGCTGTCATCAAAAGGATCATTGGTCATCACCACTTCCTTGACCTTGGATAGCTCAAACACCTGATCTACATATTCTTCCAGGGTCTTCCCTGCAAAGTACCGGCGATATGATTCTAAGTCACGGCTAGCAACATCAAGCCCTAATTTATTTAGTACCGTCAGCACACCGCGGCATGCCTCACTGTAGGGGCTGTTTTCTAGAAACAGCATCTTCCATATGAGGTCAGCCTGTTCCCGTTTTGACATACTCCAGAAATCGTCGTAGGGCATATCTATCCACCTGAAAACCTCTGCCACCAGATAATGATAAGTAAGCAGCTCGTTTACACCCCACAACAGCATATCGCCAAAACACGGCGTGTATAGATGTGTGTGTACATCGGTAATTTCAACTTGTTCTACAGCTGCATCCACTGCAGCACGCAGCTCTTTAACATCAGCAATTGCCATAATTTAAATCACTCCCCTTTTAATTATTTTGAATATCAACATTTCTGCCGCACTTCAGCACAAGCAGTTTTCTATTTTTTAACAAACTATAACTGCCTCTTGCTCAAAAAACATCTTTATTTGATACCTGAAATACGAAAGCATTCTTTTGTAACTTCGAGACCTCAACTACTTCCCCTTATTACCAGTTCAGGAGTAACCACTATCTTATGCGTAACTTTTTTTCCCTGCAACACATCATACAGCATCTGTACAGCCCCCAAAGCCATGTCGGTCACCTTATTATCCACAGTAGACAGCTCGGGCACAGTACACAGCGAGTATTGAGAATTGTTAAATCCAAACACCACTACATCCTCAGGTACACGCCTCCCCATCTCCTTAAGTTTTTTGAGTACCCCTACTGCAATGATATCCTCGCTGGTCAAAATCGCCGTGTATCGCCTACCTTCTCCTTCCAACCTTTCTACTCCCTCATATCCACCTTGAATACCTGAAGATACTTTGATAATGCTGCCGTCATCAAACTTTAGGTTGTTTTTTTTCATACCCTTCTTAAAACCCTCTATTTTGGCCATACCGCTAAAGCTTTCCACATCGTACAGGTACACTATATCCT
This sequence comes from Caldicoprobacter guelmensis, assembly GCF_016908415.1. Taxonomy (NCBI): domain Bacteria; kingdom Bacillati; phylum Bacillota; class Clostridia; order Caldicoprobacterales; family Caldicoprobacteraceae; genus Caldicoprobacter; species Caldicoprobacter guelmensis. The sequence goes on along the minus strand of NZ_JAFBDW010000002.1, from coordinate 10,806 downwards.
TATGCCCTTTTAAATAAAGTAGCTCAACTATGTTAAAGATAGCCAAACCATCGTCACAGACGATTGAATAAATATTATCCCCCTGCAGATCACCGTTGAGCATCACCACAGGTACATGCATGGCCACCTCGTATATATGGCTATTATCGTTTTTCTCCTTAAAGACCGAACCTACCAGTATAATGCCATCCACTTTTTTTTGTAGCATTATTCGAAGATATTCCCTTTTCTTTTTAAGTTCCAACCCAGTATTACATAAAATCACGTTATACCCTAGTTCCCCAAACCTTTGTTCTATGGTATAGATAGCACTAGCATAATATGAGTCCCTCACATCGCTGGTTAAAACACCAATGGTATGGGTAGCCCTGGTCACCAGGCTTCGCGCTATAGCATTAGGAGTATACCTGTACTCTCGAAGTACAGCCTCCACTCTCTCCCTAGTCTCCTGCCTAACATTTGGGCTATTGTTTATTACCCTGGATACTGTTGCAATGGATACCCCCGCTTTTTTGGCAATTTCGTAAATATTCATAAAAGCTACATCCCGTCCTCTGATACATAAAGACCCACATGGATTTTAATTAAAGAAAATTTTTAATCGCTTACCAATTTAACAATAGGTGGTTCATCCTCTTCTATGTCACTAAATCTTCCTACATTGGGGTCATCAAAGAAATTATCATGCAAGTCATCGTTTGCCGTAGAAACCTCCCCTACGATAGCATATTCCGATTCAGCCCAAAATGAATGGCGCACTCCCCTGTTAATGGTAATCCTTTCCCCTGAAGTCAAAATCAACGGTTTATCCGTAGGAATGTCAGTCTCTACACCATTAACCTGCAATCTTATGGTATCCTCATCGCCTTCTAATTTAATTGCCAGCTTTCCCCACCGGCATATAATATCCTCTTTTTTAGATGCATGATAATGAGTGGGGGTAACTTGATTTTTCTTTACATACATTATCTTTTCGCAATATTCTGGCTGTTCGGTCAAATTAACCAAAGTAAGCCCTACCTTCTCAAAATCCCCCAGTCCAAAATCAGTGACATCCCATCTGGGATTGGGGGGAAGAAACCATCCATGCCTTTCAAATGCAGCGATAGCTTCCCTAATGATAGCATTAATTTGAGAACGTTTCATATACTCACACCCCTTCATCAAAAATTACCTTTAGGCGTAGAATTAAACAACTTCTCAATGCTTTCAATATCTTTCATCCCTTCAGTGGCACTAACCTCAGAAAGACAACAAGCAGCCGCAGCCGTTCCCATTGCCAAGGCTTTTTCGATATCCCACCCTTTGTAGATTGAGTACAGCACCCCAGCACAAAAAGCATCACCAGCTCCCACTGTTCCCTTGATATACCCTGGAGGGAGAGCTAACGAAGGTTGCCTGTACACTTTTCGGCTTTTGTCCATGGCAACCGCTCCTTCTGGGGCATGAACCACAACCCACTCCTGAACCCCCATTTCAAACAGCACAGCACACATCTTCTCCACATTCTCAAGTATAAGGGTTCCTCCTGAATCCCTGGCCGGAATATGCGTAGTCAATGAAGCTTCTACTTCATTTATAATACAATAATTTGTGTACTTAAGGCTGGGGGGAACAATTCTAGAAAATCTATCGCTGTTCTCACTTACTACGTCAATAGAAGTTTTGATCCCCTTACGTTGAGCATCAGCAAGCACACGAGCTAACAGTGTTCCATATTCATCATCAAAAGAATCTAGGGTATCCAACAGCAGTATATATCCTACATGCAACAATTCAGCATCAATTTGCGAAAAATCAAAATGCGCAGGAGCCAAAAAGCTATTAGCGCCTCTGTAGTGAAAAAACGTCCTATGCCCTGTCGATTCGACTGTAATGACATCGGTAAAAGAAGTCTTAACTGAGGTCTCTTTTCTAACAAGGCGTGTATCAATATTGTGTCTATTTAGCAAATCCAATACAAACTCTCCATCTTCATCACAACCTACAAGACCAATGGCTTGAAGTTTAAGCGATGGATCCATCTTAGCAAGGTCAATCAAAACATTAGTAACCGCTCCACCAACCGATTTAGTTATAGAATAAATAGTGGCCAAATGACCTTCTTTCGGGTAACTGTCGACCACCTTCAAGTAGTCTACAACCAGATTGCCCCCTACCGCAATACCACCACTACTCATCTCCTGGCACCTCCAATACCCTTTCCCTATCTTCAATAAATTTAATTCTTCTTTATATTATTGAAGTCCTCCCAATACACAAAAAATTTTCAGAAAAACTCGACTATTTAATTAACCTCCCTACACTCAACAGATGTCCTCTCGCATAAGTTGTATGGTTATACTTCCAACTATAGTATCTTTCGGTTGCATATAAATTGTGCCTGTATCCTCTATCCCTTCTTCGGCCATATTGAATCCGTTATTGCAATTGGTAACCGGCTCAACCGCAAAAAATTCATGGTTATCTTTCGGCGAATACAGAATTACGTGCTTGAATATTTCATCTGCTTCCATCGTAAGCACCACACCGCTGCCTGGCCATCTTATAATGATAGGAGCATGAATGGCTCTATAGCACTTATCAATATGCTCAAGGCCCAGCTGCCTTTCGTGAGAAAAATCAAGATTAGGGGGTATTTCAGTCCACGGACCAGTGGGTATCGGAGTATCGCCAGGATAAATGCCCTTTGCGGGCATTTGCAAAAACACAGCATCATCTTCAGGCATGAGCCTTCTCATGAAATATGGATGAATACCCATACCACCTGGCATCTCTTCAGTCCCAATGTTTTTTAGCATCAAACGGATGGTTAAAGTAGCTCCTGCCAAAATATATTCCACTTCAGCATAAAAGGGAAAGGGCCACGCTATATCATTAAAATCCCTGCTATCAAAGCCCATTGCAATTCGCTCCGCATTTTTATAAAGCACCTTCCAAGGCCTGAAGCGCACATCACCGTGTATGGCATGTCCTTCAGGGGTATTCTTTTGAAGATTATAGACCTTGCCCCTGAATTTTAAGATTGCATTTTCTATGCGGTTTGAATAGGGAATCATATTGAAACAGGCGAACCGGCCTGCGCTTTTGTTCTCAACCGCTTCATAAGGTGTAGGCCTCATCACGTCCACCCATTCATTGCCCAGGCAATACCTCAGAGAGAAGATACCTGCCCCCACTTGAGGGCACACCCTAAGCTCTATATGTTCATTCTTCAATACTTCCAACAGCTGCCCCATCATATACCCTCCAGGTTTTCAAAATTCTTAAGCTGCTTAAAACCCCGGCTTCAAAACAATAAGCTTCACCGGCAGTTTTAGCAACAATGGCTATTACTCCTCTTTTTACATGATGTCCAGCAACAACTTACCTCGCCAATTCCCTCATTCGCTGAAGAACCTGCCCCTGTATGCCCACAGGCCTAGCGCCGGATTGCTTATGTAGAAAATCCTCTCGCCGTTTTCCAGCACGTTAAATCCGTCTTTGAGCTTTTCGGGGTTGTAAAGACTGTAAGCCTCATCAAGGTCCATGTATTTGAAGTTTACACCTTCCACTTCCTCTCGAGTAAGATGGCCTGGTGCGTATGTGATGGTAAATCGCCCATCTGACGAACCGTGAATGAGGTGGGCCACCACCGACTGGTTCTCCTGCAGGTCCTTTTGCTCCTTCCACAGCTTGAGCACCCGCTCCCTGCCCACATAGCCATATTTGCGAATCAGCATATCATTGCCCTTATCCTCGCCAAACTGCCTTACACCTGGAGCAAGCACTATGAGCTCACCACCATCGGCAATTGCCATCCGCGTCCTGTATATGGCCTTGTTGCCCAGCCAAGTGCTCTTGAACTCCTGCGGGTCCAAATACACCACCACTTTTTGCAACGGCTCATCCAGGAACTGCATGTTCTTCTGCTGGCTCAAAGCCACGGCTTCTTCAAACAACCTACGCTCTCTTCCGATAAACAAGCCGTGAATCAAAACCTTACCCTCTTCATGGGTGGTGACCGTCAATATATAAATAAGGGGCATGTCTTTGGCAAAGTGTTGCTCGGCATAGTCAAACACCTTACGCACTGGCGAATGGTCCCGACCCATAATCCTCTCCATTCCATACACAGCGCCTAGCATATGCGTTTTGTTTATCATGCTGTATCCGCCACAACCTACGAATATATTCTTGCTATAGTTGGCCATCCCCACCACTTCATGGGGCACCACCTGACCGATGGAGACGATGAGGTCATACCCACCTTTCACCAGCCGCCAGTTAACTTCCACATCTATAGAGTCCTCCATCAAACCTTCAGAAATCTCCTTGACATACTCGCCGGGCACTTCCCCAATCTTTACTACATCTTCCCGCCAGTTATGCACTATAAACCGCTCTTTGGGAATCCTCTCACCAAAGAAAGCTATGCGTTCCTCATCGCTTAAAGGCATGTGCGTGCCCAATGCCGGCATGATATCCACCTGACATGTACCTTCAAGCATCTCATACAGCATTGCGGTGATGTCTCCTGCTCCCGAATGCGCCCGGGTGAAATCTGGCGGTAACAACAATACCTTTTTAAGGCTCTCTTTGCGTCCCTCCAAAGCCCTTTCCAGGGCAGAACGGACCTGCTCTTTATCAAGTCCCCTGTTATCGGCGGCTTTCAATACAATTCCTTCCATAATTTACTCACCCCTGTTAGAAGTTTTATCATACCATTCCATATAACGCTCAAACCTTTTAGCGTACACCTTTGCCATCTTCTCATCAGGAATTATCCTTTTGCCTTGACTCGGGTTAAACTCCTCCAACGACCTTATGGCTCCAACAGCCTTCATTGCCACCGCTACTGCCCCCATGGTAGAAGCATGTTCTATGCTGGAGGTATAAATTTCTCTCTGGAATATATCGGCCGCCATTTGAAGCCACCAGCGTGAATTCTCAATACCACCCGATATCCTGATCTCCCTAGGTGCCCCCATCAGCTGCTCCAGAACCATATAACATTGATATAGATTAAAAAGTACTCCCTCAAGTATTGCGTAGTGGAGATGTCCTATCTCATGGTGGGGTTTGAGTCCTAAAAAAATGCCCGTCCTGGTATCCTCCCATCCTGGGCAACGTTCTCCATACAAAAACGGCAAAAATATGGGGGCATCCTCTACCTCGATCTTACTGGCCATTTCATCCAGCTCACGGTAACTTAACTTACCAAGGTTCAACTTTTTTCCAAACCATTGCACGCAGTTGCCTGCACCAGATGTAGCAGCACCCGCCAACCTCTTGCCCTCGGCCACGTAATAACACCAAGTTGAAGGATTATCTGGCAAAACTGGAATGAGACTGGTAACTCTCAATGCGCCACTGGTCCCCACCGACATGGTCATTATGCCCTGCCCCATGGCTCCCGCTCCTACCTGATTGAGCGCTCCGTCGGGGCCAGGCAGAGCTACCGGAATACCGGCTTTAAGCCCCAACTCTGCTGCGGCTTCCTCACTTAAAGGAACCGTATGGTCTACTTCGCAAAGTGGGGCCAACTGACTTACCTTAAGGCCCACAAAGTCCAATATCTCCTGGTCCCATTCCAAAGTATGGATATTCATAAAACCGGTACCTGAGGCGATGCTGCGTGAAACCCCTATCTGCCCAGTCAGCCTTTCAAATACGTATTCCGGCTGAGAAGAAATATAACCTTCAGGGTCTATCTGCCCTTGCTGCTTGGCATGGAGGAACTTCCATACCGGGTATATGCTGTGTACCATGCAGCCTGTCCGCTGGTAAAACCACCGTTTAAGCTGCTCATCTTTTCGATACTGGGCAGCAGTAGGAGCGGCTTCAGTACTGGCCCAGGTCTTGATCCTACCTATGGGTCTGCGCTCCCGGTCAAGCAAGAGGATGCTGTGCCATGTGCTCCCTAACCCAATGGCATCGATCTGACAGTTTTCTCGCTCAATGAGCGTTTTGGCACATTCTATCACAGCCTGGTAAATCCCCTCAGGGTCCTGGGACACCACATCATTTACGGTATCCTTAAAAGGTAGGCTGTACACACCCCTGATCCCCTTATCAAGGGAATATATCATGGCTTTGGCAGAAGAGGTGCTCACTTCTAAAGCAAGGATATTCAACATTCCCCCATCCTTTCTTTTTTTGTTTTTTCTATCTCCTATAACCAGCCAACCCAATTACCTTGCAAGCCAGTCGGTATGGAAAATGCCCTCCCTGTCAACCCTTTCATAGGTATGAGCCCCAAAGTAGTCACGCTGTGCCTGTATGAGATTTGCCGGAAGCCTATCTCTACGATACGAGTCGTAATATGCCAGTGCAGAACTAAAACAAGGTACAGGTATACCATTTTGCACGGCCAGGCTTACAACTCTTCTCCAGCTGTCCTGCGATTCCTCCATCACTTGTTTAAAGTATGGGTCAAGCAAAAGATTAGGAAGCTGCTGATCCCTATCATAAGCCTCCTTGATACGTTCTAGGAACTGTGCACGGATTATACACCCTCCTCGCCACAGGAGAGCGATATCGCCCAGCTTGAGATTCCAGTTATAGGCTTCAGAAGCCTGTCTGAGAAGTGCAAAACCCTGAGCATAGGAACAAATCTTAGAAGCGTACAAAGCCTTACCGATATCCTCTATAAGTTGCTCACGCTCACCCTCAAACTTAATCTGAGGACCTTTTAAGACCTTGGAAGCAGCCAGGCGCTCCTCTTTTATGGCCGATATGCAGCGAGCGAACACCGCCTCGGCGATAGTAGGAGCAGCGACGCCTAAATCCAGAGCCTCCTGCGACGTCCACTTGCCCGTCCCCTTTTGCCCTGCCCGATCAAGTATCACATCTACCATAGGCAGTCCAGTCTCTTCATCTATCCTTCCCAGGATATCAGCCGTAATCTCGATAAGATAAGAATTAAGTTCCCCTTCATTCCATCTCTGGAATATGGGTTGCATCTCCAGAGCTGAGAATCCCAGAAGCTCTTTCATCAAAAAGTATGCTTCACTGATAAGCTGCATATCCCCGTACTCAATGCCGTTATGTACCATTTTAACGTAATGACCTGCACCATCAGGCCCTATGTAATCGCAGCAAGGAATATCATCTCCTACCTTGGCAGCTATATCCCTCAATATCCTGCCTACCTGCTCCCACGCTTCATAAGGTCCACCCGGCATGATGCTGGGGCCCTTTAAAGCACCTTCCTCTCCACCTGAAACCCCAACGCCCATAAAAAGGATGCCTTTTTCGGCAAGCTGCCTTGTACGCCTTATGGTATCCTTAAAATAGGAATTGCCGCCGTCGATTACTATATCTCCTTCATTCAAAAGAGGAAGAAGGGAATCGATCACATCATCCACGGGTTTTCCTGCTTTAACCATTATCATGACCTTACGCGGGCGGCTCAACGATGCCACAAACTCCTCCAGGGTATAAGCGGGTATAATCCTTTCTTTGCCTTTTGCAGGCCCCTCCATAAACTCCTTGGTCCTTTCTGGCGTACGGTTATATACCGCCACAGCGTAGCCCTTGCTCTCCATGTTAAGCACTAAGTTCTGTCCCATGACCGCAAGGCCAATAAGCCCTATGTCCGCCTTAGTCATCTAAAACAGCTCCTTTCATTTTGAACTGAAAAGGAATTTCACTATAATTCAAAAGATAGTGTTTGCAATAATGAGGAATTATAGCTTCTTGTAAGCGCTTACATTTAGTGTAACACAACGGCTTTGCCCCGTCAATATAAAAGTAAAGCTACTGTAAACTGCGTTTTTCTTACATTGAAATCAAAATTTAACGGTTATATACCAAAGCGTTACGGTTTTAAAAGTACTTTAACCGATTGGTATTCTTTCTTATGTGAAGCCACCTCTATCGCCTTTCTATAGTCCTTTAAATCAAATACATGGGTTACCAACGGCGATAAATCCAGCTTCCTCGATGCCATTAAATCTAGCCCTATTTTAAAGGTTCGCTCCCTTTTTCCATCCACAGGATCAACGCCGTAACCGTATATCCCCTTTATGGTGACTTCCTTAAACCATACCATCGACCAATCGAGTTTTATCTGGGCACCCAGTCCCACCAGCACAAGCGTTCCACCGGAGTTGATATACCTTAAAGAATCTTTCAAGCTGGATTCTGTCCCAACGCAGTCAAAAACCCTGTCAAATCCGCCAATTAAGTATTTATATCCAATAAGTGGCTTTACCACTTTCCCACCGGTTATTTCAGCCATGGTTTCAACGTTGCAATCCCTGGAGTATATTACCCTGTCAGCCCCGTACTTATGGGCAAGCTGTCCCTGAAAGCCATACTTGGCTATCACCGTAATATCAGCTTTAGAACCAAAAGCTCTCAAGGATGCCACTATCAAAATGCCGATGATACCCGAACCTATCACCAAAACCTTTTCATTATCAGAAGGAAAGTTCCTCAGCACGGGATGCAAAGCAGAACACAGAGGATCTATCAAGATAGCCTCTTCATCCTTAAGATTATCGGGAACCTTAAATAGCTGTGACTTGTGTGCAACATAAAATTCTCCCCAGCTTCCACCCGTATCGGCACACGTCCCCATGATGGTCCCTGCGGAAAGCTTACCCTCGGTAAAATTCAAGCACAGGTTGTAATCCCCCTCTAAACACTTAGGGCACTTTTCAAGGCCTCGTGGCTCACACGACAATACATCGTCAGCCACTATTCTATCTCCCACCTCAAAACCTTTGACGTTTTTCCCCTTCTCCACGATGACTCCAAGGTTTTCATGCCCCATTACAAATTTTTTGGAAGCAAAAGGCGAGAGCAGGGGGCTGTCATGAAGGAATATCATGTTTATATCGCTTCCACATATACCGCCGTATATGGTCTTAACCTTTACCCAGTCATCGCCCGGTAAAACAGGTTCTTCAACGTCTTCATACCTTACACAAGAAAAACGGCTATAGTAAAGCTTACGGTTAACCTTTCCCATTGCAAGGGTTAAAATATAAGGCAACAGGTCAGCGCTAAAAGTTACCGCCTTCATTCCCAAGACGCCCCCTTTTATTATATCTTACTTTAATGCCTTGTTTGTGAACTACTCCACTTAAATATTACTCAATAGCCGCAGCAAATGGCTCTTTCGTTTCTCGGCTAAATACCCTCTCAAAAGCACTCAAAGCGTAATCCAGCTGTTCCTTTGTATGGGTAGCGGTATAACTGGTTCTCAGCAAGCATTGGCCGGGCTTAACTGCAGGTGAAACTACAGGATTGACATATACCCCCTCGTCCAAAAGCTGCTTAGCAATGACAAATGTCCTTCTGTCCTCCCACGTCATGACAGGAATAATGGGCGTTTCGGTTTCGCGTATAGGAATGCCCAGCTTTTTTAACCCCTCTCTCATATACCTTGCATTTTCTTGCACCCTTGCAACGCGTTCAGGTTCGGATTGAAGTATATTGAGGGCTTCAAGAGCGGCCGCTGCATTGGCGGGTGAAATGGAAGCGCTGAATATAAAAGGCCGGGATACATGCTTGACATAATGTATTACCTCCTCGCTAGCAGCTATATAGCCACCCAAGCTGGCTAATGATTTGCTAAAAGTCCCCATTATTATGTCTACTTCATCCTCTAGGCCGAAGTACTCGGCTGTACCCCTGCCGTGTTTGCCTAAAGTTCCAAGGCCGTGGGCATCGTCCACCATTACACGAGCCCCGTATTTTCGAGCTAATCTCACTATCTCAGGAAGATTGCATATGTCGCCTTCCATGCTGAAAACCCCGTCAACCACGATGAGCTTACCGTGTTTGTCTGGAATATTGCTCAATATGCGCTCCAAATCTTCCATGTCGTTGTGCTCAAACTTGAGCACTTTTGCAAAGCTAAGCCTGCATCCGTCAATTATGCTGGCATGATTAGCCCTATCACATATTATGTAGTCATTTCTACCGGCAATAGCCGAAATGATCCCCAGGTTTGTCTGAAAACCGGTGCTAAAGGTGAGCGCCGCCTCCTTTTTTAGAAAAGCAGCCAGCCGCTTTTCAAGTTCAACGTGCAGGTCCAGGGTACCGTTTAAAAATCTCGAACCCGAACATCCCGTTCCATACTTATCCAGAGCCCGTTTTGCAGCCTCAATAACCCTTGGATCAGAAGTAAGACCCAAGTAATTGTTGGAACCTATCATTATAGTTCTTTTTCCATTGATTATAACCTCGGTATCCTGCCCCGACTCCAACACATGAAAATAAGGATATATCCCTGCCTTCATGGCTTCCTTGGCAGCGGTATAATTGTAACACTTTTCAAAAATGTCCATTACCCCCTCACCCCTTTACATACCATCAAATTTGTGTTTTACTCTTAAAATGTCACTCTCTTCCAGCTAAATCCCTTAAGAGATGTCTTTCGTATAGCCCTTGATGTTTTCAAGCGTCTATTATGAGATTATTTTACCACACGGAATAGATTTAACAAATACCCAAAAAAATAAAAAGCCCTGCTTTCCAGAGCTTATTTGCTTTGTAATTAAAGCGCATTATCTTTCAGTCTGATTATAGCCCATATAGATACACTACACAAACCGGTATATTTGCCCCTATACGAAAAGCCACATTGCCAATATAAATACAAATCACAAGAGCCAAAAAAAGAAATGGCTCCTCAGGTTGGATTCGAACCAACAACCCCTCGGTTAACAGCCGAGTGCTCTACCGTTGAGCTACTGAGGAACGCTTTATAAAGACCCCGGCGACGACCTACTCTCCCAGAGGGTCTCCCCTCTAGTACCATCGGCGCTGAAGGGCTTAACTTCTGTGTTCGGAATGGGAACAGGTGTTTCC